>JBJHAY010000059.1:0-13273 GCA_050485205.1 Gammaproteobacteria bacterium | reverse complement strand
GCCACGCTGTAGGAGCGAGCCGTGCTCGCTCCTACAGCGTGGCGATCAGATGGGAAAGGGACATGGCCTGGTAGCGGGGGCTGTCCTGCACTTGCCGCAGGATGGCGGCGCCCACCGCCAGACGTTCGCTGGAAAGCCCCATGATATGCGGATGCCAGATGAATATCACTGGGCGCATGGCGTCGTGGGCATGTTCCAGCGCGGCCTGCCACAGTGTGATGACTTCCTCGCAGGAACGATTGGCCCATAACCAATGGGTGGCATCAACGAAACGCCACTCATAGGGGACGGTCCAGAGCCCCGAGGGCAGGCGTTCGATAGCGCCGCCATCGTCTCCCAGCGGGGACAGGCTGGCATCAATTTCATAACCCAGTGCCGCCAGTATCCTGGCGGTTTCCTGGGTGCGGCCCCCACCTGGGGCGCGGAAGGCCTTGGGGCTGTGACCGGCAGCCCGGGTCAGGGCTTCAGTGGCGCGCACCGCCAGAGTGGCCTCCTGCGCCGGTGTCAGACTCGACCATTTCTCATGCTGCCAGCCATGCATCCCCAGGCTGTGGCCCCGCGACAGCAATTCCTCGATTTCCCGTGGGTGGGCATCGCCATTCCAGCCTTCCACGAAGTGGGTAATGCTCACGCCATGGGAGTCAAACAGATCCAGCATGGCTGGAAACCCCTGTTCCAGCGCGGGGCGCTCTCCCGGTGCTCTTGGCGCATCGATAATCCCCCGCCCCAGATCAGCCGCATCCGACAGATTGTCCATGGTAAAGCAGACAGGCAGTGCTCTGGGCATCAGCTTGGGCTCGTCGGCTCAGTCGCCACCACGTGATTTATCCAATATGTGCTGCAAGGCTTCTTCCAGTTCCGCGCTATCCGGCACTCGAATAAGAAACTTTTCGGTCAGCAACTCCTTGAGCTCCATGACACTGCCGATCTCGCGCCGCTCCACTTCTCCGTGTCTCGGGTAAACTGAAAACAGGCCGTCCAACAGCGCGTAGCGACAGTCATGATCGGGCCTGGCCGCCACCAGCGTGGTCACAAAGCGGGACTCGGGATGGGTGGAGATATACCAGTTCATCATGTCGAAGTCGGCATCCTGCTGCACCTGCAGATCGAAGGCATACATCTGCTTCCACCCTTGGGGCAGTTTCGCTTCGAGCACAAACAGGCCATCCTCACTTTTCAGCATGAAGGACTCATGGGGAGAGTGCAGTTCGAGGCCCGGAGTCAAGGGTAGCGGCGCGGTTGGGGTAAGACCGCCGAAACCGACGTCCACCAGCCAGCTTTCGGCTTCCACCACAACCCGCAATAACATGTGGGTGCGGGGCAGCCGACTGGTATCGGCACCATGCCAGCACACCCGCGCCGCCAATCCTTCCACCTTGTACCCCAGCTGACGCAGGACGGCGGCCATCAACAGGTTGTGTTCGAAGCAATAGCCACCGCGCCCGGCACTCACCAGTTTGGCCTGCAATGAGTCGAGGTCCAGGGGGACCGGCTCGCCACACAGCGGAGTCAGGTTTTCGAAGGGAATGTGGGTCGCATGGTGGTATTGCAGGGACTGCAAGGTTTCCACCGTTGGTTTCAGGCTACCCGCATATTGAATGCGGGCAAGGTAGGCATCCAGATCAAGCGAGGTCTTGTCCAAGATATCAAATCTCCCTGCTGGCTCAGGACTCCGATACTACCTTGCCCTGCCACTGGAAATCCACCGGCCACAACTTCTGCCGCTGCTTTTCATAGGACGCCCACAGATCAAGGTAACAAAGCCCCGTGGGAGGATGGACTCTGTCTCCGGCGATCTGGGACAAGGGCCACAGCACAAAGGCATTCTCGGTAATTTCGGGACGCGGCAAGCGGATGCCGTCGAAGACTCCCGTCAGGTCGTCATAGGTCAAGATATCGATGTCCAGGGGACGTCCACAGAAGCGCGGCTGGTTGCGGTCCCTGCCATTCTCATCCTCAATCCGCTTCAGCAGATTGGACAGTGGCGCCAACGGCAAGTCGGTTTCCAATGCCACCGCCATGTTGAGGAAATTATCCCCCTGAAAGCCAACGGCCTCGCTTTCGAACACCTGGGAGAGCACCAGTTCACCGAACTCCGCCTGCAGACGATCGAGACAGCGCAGGATATTGGCCTCGGCATTGATGTTGCTGCCCAGGCTCAGGGTCACCCATGCCATCAGAAATCGACTCCCGGGCCGCGGACGCCACGCTCTATCACCACCCCCACATCCTTGGCGCCGGTAACCGCGCCGGGCTTGCCCAGGCGCAGGCGCAGCCAGGGCACTCCAAATTCCTCGCGCACGATGGTGGCGATTCTTTCCGCCAGGGTCTCGATGAGTTGGAATTCACTTTGTTCCACGAACTGAATCAGGCGCTTGGACACCGCCTTGTAGTCTAGGGCATCCTCGATACTGTCGGAGGCGGCGGCCTTGCGATTGTCCTTGGCCATCTCCAGGTCGATTCTGACCGTCTGCTTGATTTCCCGCTCCCAGTCGTAAATGCCAATCACGGTTTTGATCTTGAGGCTTCTGATATAGACGATGTCCATGCTGCTCCTGCCAGATATTAAGGTTTGCTGATTAAGTGAGATTAAAGGGAGGGTAAGGATTCCAGTGGCCAGCGCGGCCGCGCCTGGATTGTCAGGTCATCCTGCTGCCCCGCCAGCAAGCGCTGGCAACCGGCATAGGCGATCATAGCGCCATTGTCGGTGCAATAGGCCAGGGCCGGGTAGAAGACCTGGGCTTTTTCCTTGCGCGCCATCATGTTCAATGCCTGCCGCAAGCGCAGATTGGCGCTCACGCCGCCCGCCACCACCAGGGTTTGCATGCCAGTGGCTTGCAGGGCACGACGGCATTTGATGACCATGGTATCCACCACGGCTTCCTCGAAAGCGCGGGCGATATCGGCACGGGTCTGCTCTTCCAATTCGCCATCGTGACTATGATCAGCGATGGTATTGAGGACATAGGTCTTGAGGCCGCTGAAGCTGAAGTCGAGCCCGGGCCGGTTGGTCATGGGCCGGGGAAAGCGGAAGCGTCCGGCGTCTCCCCGCTCTGCCAACTTGGCCACGAAAGGCCCCCCCGGATAGGGCATGCCCAACATCTTGGCCACTTTGTCAAAGGCCTCGCCGGCGGCATCATCAAGGGATTCACCAATCACCCGGTAGCGGCCAATGCCCTTCACTTCCACCAACAGGGTATGACCGCCCGACACCAGCAGGGCAACGAAGGGGAAAACCGGCGCATTCGGCTCCAGCAGCGGCGCCAGCAGATGACCCTCCATGTGGTGGACACCAATGGTGGGCACATTCCAGGCCATACCCAGGGAGCGCCCGATGGCACCACCCACCAGCAGGGCACCAGCCAGTCCCGGCCCGGCGGTGTAGGCAACGCCACCGATTTCTCCGGCCCGGCACCCGCTCTGCTCCATGACTTCGCGGATCAGGGGCAAGGTCTTGCGAACGTGATCCCGGGAAGCCAATTCCGGCACCACGCCACCATAGCGGCGATGGATTTCCACCTGGCTGAACAAAGCATCGCCCAGCAGGCCACGCTCGCTGTCATAAAGCGCAACACCGGTTTCATCACAAGAGGTTTCGATGCCCAGCACTAGCATGGCAGATACGGTCCGGAAGCAAAGGGAGGCGCATCATACCACAGCCCACCCTTTCCATTGCCGAACCACATGGTATGATTCAGCGCCATGTTCACCCGTGGAAGGAAGACCATGCAAGCATTCATCATCAAGGCCGGCTCCACCTCCCTGGAAGGCCTGCAACTGGTGGAACGCGAAACACCCAAGCCCGGCAAGGGCGAAATACTGGTCCGCATGCGGGCCGCTGCCATCAATTACCGTGACCTTCTGGTACCACTGGGTGCCTACCTGGGAGGCGTACTGGAAGCAGACACCATCCCCCTCTCCGACGGCAGCGGCGAGGTGGTGGCCGTGGGTGAAGGAGTACAACGCTTCAAAGTGGGTGACAGAGCCGCAGGGACCTTTTTCCGCCATTGGATCGACGGCCCCCCGGCTGCCGACTACAGACCTTCTCTTGGTGCCTCGGTGGACGGCGTGCTGGCGGAATACGTGGTATTCCACCAGGATGATGCGGTCCACATCCCCACCAGCCTGAGCTTCGAGGAAGCCGCCACCCTGCCCTGTGCCGGCGTCACTGCCTGGAATGCCTTGTTCGTGGCCGGCAAGCCGGTGAAACCTGGTGACACCGTGCTGGTGCTGGGTACCGGCGGTGTCTCCATGATGGCTCTGCAACTGGCCAAGGCAGCGGGCGCCAAAGTGATCGCCACCTCTTCCAGCAATGAAAAACTGGCCAAGGCCGCCACCTTGGGCGCTTCGGTGCTGATCAATTACCGGGAACGGCCCGAGTGGCATGAAGCAGTGCTGGAGGCCACTGCCAACCGGGGCGTGGACTGCGTCATCGAGGTGGGAGGACTGGGCACGCTGCCACGCTCCATGAGCGCCCTCGCCATGGGCGGCAAAATCTGCATGATCGGCTTCGTGGCGGGACCCGGCGAGGCCAACCCGCAGCAAGTGATGCGCAGTGGCGGCAATCTGCACGGCATCTTCGTCGGCAATCGCGCCATGTTTGAGCACCTGAACCGGGCGGTGGAGGTCAATCGCATCAAACCCCTGATTGACAAGGTCTTCCCATTCCAAGACGCAGTGGCGGCCTATGAATACCTGCGAAGCCAGGCCCATGTGGGCAAGGTGGTGATCGGTTTTGATGGATAAGGGAATATTTTCTCCACCACCCGCGTCTTACGGTATGAAACTTGCTTATACCAGGCAGGCACTGTTGAATTGAGTGAAATGACTACATTTTTTTTGGTAAAGCAGGGATAATCCGCGGCTGGCCCGGTGTCACACCAAGGTCGGCCATGACAGAACAAATACTGACTCAGAGAACCATTGCGTGACGGCCACAAAAAATATTCGACTGATTTCAATAGCTTTTTTGTCTTTATCCCTGGCAGCCTGCACCCTGCCACGCAATGCTGACGAGGAAGAAACCATACAGGATCAGGATCTGACCGCCATCAGCGAGGCACCGGTCAGCAACCGCTATGGCCAGAATCTGGTGGTGGAAAGCCTGATCTATGAAGCCAGCGGCTTCAGAACCCGCCCCTTCATCCCCTACCGCGCCGACGTGGACCTGGACGGCGATGGCGAGCCCGACGAACTCATGGAGCCGGTGGAACCCACCATTCCCATGACCGCCAACCGGGTGGTGGAACTGGCCATCAATGACTTCCTGCAGAACCGCCGCGGCCAGCTTCGTGTCTGGCTGGGCCTGGGCTACACCTACTTCCCCATGATCGAACAGATCTTCGAGGAGGAAGGTGTGCCTGACGAACTCAAGTACCTGGCCCTCAGCGAAAGCGGCCTGCAGCCCACCGCCAAGAGCCCCATGGGCGCCGCCGGCATGTGGCAATTCATGCCCATCACCGCCCGTGGTTCCGGACTCAACGTTGACGACTGGGTTGACGAGCGCATGGACCCCGAGAAATCCACCAGGGCGGCGGCGCGTCACCTGATCGAACTCTACGAAAGCTACAGTGGCAACTGGCATCTGGCCCTGGCTGGCTACAATTGCAGCTACCGCTGCATCAGCCGCGCGGTGGTCCGTGCCGGCGGCACCATTGAGGAGCCACCGTCGTTCTGGGAGATCTACCCCTATCTGCCACGCGAGACCAGGGACTTCATTCCCAAGTTCATCGCCACTGCCCTGATCCTCTCCAACCCCACCATGTATGGTATTGATCCAGAGGTCGTGGGGCAGGAAATGGCCTACGACATCGTCAAGGTGGAAGGCATGCTGAGCCTGCAGGACGCCGCCAAGCTGGTGGGTACCAACGTCGCCACCCTGGCGAACCTGAATCCTTCGCTGCAGAAGAATACCCTGCCCGACGGGGATCGCCCCTTCGAGTTGAAAATCCCCTTTGGCAGCTATGACAGCTTTGTGCGCAACTTCAATGCCATGCCCGCCAGCGAACGTACCGCGCCGGTGGAATACGTGGTGAAGAGCGGCGACACCCTGGGTGCCATTGCCCGCCGTTACGGCACCAGCGTGGAAGAACTGCAAAGAAGCAACGGCTTCACTGGCTCCATGATCCGAGTCAACCAGAAACTGCTGATTCCCGGCACCGGCTCCCACAAGGCGGTACACCTGGCCAGTTCAGAGCGGATTGCCGTGCAATATGGCGAGCCCAAGTTCAGACCCATCATGCTGCGTGAAGAATTCCAGGTGGTGGAGCAGGATGGCTCCACCGAGGACAGGCCATTGCTGGCCGTGTCCCTGACCAGCCCTCCGCCGGCCGAAGACCGGGTATCCGTGGTGGTTCCCACCATCTACAAGGTGCAGCGCGGTGACACCCTGGGCCAGATCGCCGAGCGCTTCCGGGTTTCCGTGACTGACATCCAGCGCTGGAACGGCATCAATGGCACCATGATCCGTGCCGGTCAGGATCTCACCCTGCACGCCGGCGCCACCCAGCCGAGCCCTGGCACCATCTACAAGGTTCAGCGCGGTGACAACCTCGACACCATCGCCCGCCGCTTTGGCGTCACGGTGGACAACATCAAGCGTTGGAACAATCTCAGCAGCAACCTGATTCACCCCGGTCAGGACCTGCAAATCAACTGAAATCACCTCGCAAGCCACTGCGCACCTGACAAGAGCGCGGGCAAGGCTCGCTCCTACAGGGAGGTCAACTGCTGCCGGATGCTTGCCACCGCCTGGGGGATACTGCCCTCAGACTCAATGTCCGCCACAATGGCAGCGATATAGTGATCCAGTGACTGCTCATAGTCATTCCACACCAAGGCCCGCTCGCGGCTGAACTCACGCCCAATCACCCCATGAATGGCCTCATACAAGGCCCGGCTCGCAGGGGACAAGCCCTCCCGCGCATCGTAATGCCCCAGGCTGATTCCGCTGCGCAGATCCACTGACTGCACCCCGAACAACAAGGCAATGGCCATGTAATGGCGGCCGATTTCCAAAGCCCGCCGACTCAGGTTGGCGGAACCATAACCCTGGCTGTTGATATTCTGATTGAAGCCCTCGGCATGGGTAGGGAAGTGGGTAACCAATGAATTGGCGTAAAAACTCAACTGCGGCATGATGCAATTGCCGCAGATCTGCAAGCCCTGCAAGCCCCCGTTCACCGTCCTCTCGCCATTACCCACCAGCATGGCGGGCAGACCATTGCTGAAGGCGGGGGTAGCAGCCATGGCAATCTGTACATCCAGATGCTTGGCCAGCAGTCCCAGGTGATAGCGCAACTGGTCCATGCCGACACCAATGTACTGCCCCAGGAAGTTGCCGCCGTGATAGGTGGTGCCACGCTCGTGGTCCACCAGGGGGTTGTCGGTGGCGGAGTTGACCTCCATTTCCACCTGCGCCGCCACCGTGGCCACGCCATCGATGATGGGGCCGAGGTACTGGGGCAGGCAGCGCAGGGAGTAGCGATCCTGAATCGGCTCATCGCCCCCTCTGAACTCGTGGCGACCGTCCAACTCGTCGCAAATCAGGCGCGATCCCTCTAACAAGCTCAGCATGGCCTCGGCGGCCTTTACCTGACCCGGCAGGGGCTTGTGCTGATGAATGAATGGGTGGAAGGACTGATTGGTCCCCGCCAAACCTTGCAGCAACAGCGCATGGGCACCCATGGCCAGGGACAGCAGGTTACGCATGTCGTGTACACAGCCAGCGGCGATGCCCGTCATCACCGCGGTGCCATTGACCAGTGCCAGGCCCTCCTTGGGGGCCAGGCGAATCGGTTGCAGACCCAGTTCCCGCATCAGACTCACCGCATCCACTTCCCGCCCCTGATAATCGGATTTCCAGGCATCGGCAAGGCCGATCAGGTTGGCGGTGATATAGGCCAGGGGGGACAGATCGCCACTGGCGCCGATGGAGGCGAACTCATAGACGTGGGGGGTGGCACCGCGATTGAGGAAGGTTTCCAGGCGCTGGATGATCTCCATGCGGATACCCGAGGCGCCACGCAACAGAGAGTTCATCCTCAGCAGCATGGCCGCGCGCACGTCACTGACCGGGATGCGCTGACCGGCACCCACCTTGTGGAACCAGGGAATATTGTTCTGCAGTTCCTCCGCCTGTTCCCGGGAAATGGTCTTGTAGGCCATGGCCCCGAAACCGCTGGTGACACCATAGATGGGTTGGTTTTCATCCACCGCGCGACGGATGAAGTCACTGGAAAGATCGACCCGCTCCCGCACCTCGCTGGCCTGGGAAATACTCACCGGTATGCCCCGCCTGGCCACGCTGATGACCTGATCCAGGGTCAAACCCTCGCCTGACACGTCTATTGCCTGTGCTGTCTTGCCTGTCATCACTGCTCCCTCTTTATCATGGCCCTGACCAGCCCACCCGCGGGCCGCCTGCTGTGGCATGGGGCTATTCTATGTCAGACGGCGATAAAGTTTTGCAATTCCAGGCATTAGTGATTAAAATCTGCCGCCCTAAAACCCGTGGAAATGTCAGCCCCCTCCTCGCGGTCTATTGGACCCGAGGGACCGAAAGCCCGAAAGTACGGCGCCCCGGTGAGCGGGCACGTATTTTGAGGGCTTTTTCAATGGCAGCAACAAAAGTTGCCGCCACTGTTGCCGCCACCAGGTCCCGGGAATGAGAACATCGTTGGTGTTTACCTATGGAGAATACATGCCAGTAGTCAAACTGAAAGAGAACGAACCCTTCGACGTCGCCCTGCGTCGTTTCAAGCGCTCCTGCGAAAAAGCCGGCATCCTGGCTGAAGTCCGCCGCCGCGAGTTCTACGAGAAGCCCACCTCCGTGCGCAAGCGCAAGGCCGCCGCTGCCGTCAAGCGTCACTTGAAGAAAGTGTCCCGCGAAACCCGCAGAACCCAGCGCCTCTACTGATCCCTGCCCACATGGCCAATCATCCGCTCAAGCAACGCATCAGCGATGCCATGAAGGACGCCATGCGCGCCCAGGACAAGCCACGCCTGTCCACCATCCGCCTGATCCTGGCGGACCTGAAGCGGGTGGAAGTGGATGAACGCGTTGACCTGGAGGACGGGCGAGTCATCGCCATCCTCGACAAGATGGTCAAGCAGCGCCGTGAATCCGTGCGCCAATATGAAGCGGCCGACCGCATGGAACTGGCACAGCAAGAGCTGGATGAAATCGACGTGATACAGGAGTTCATGCCCGCCGCCCTCGGCGAGGATGAAATCAAGGCCATCATTCAGCAAGCCATCACTGACACCGGCGCCTCCAGCATGCGCGACATGGGCGCGGTGATGAATATTGCCCGTCCCCAGCTGATGGGCCGCGCCGACATGGCCCAGGTCAGCCAACTGGTCAAGCAACTCCTGTCCTGAGCCGGGCCAAGCGGCCGCCAACAGCTCTGCGATGCTGTCATCAGCAGTGCTGTTGAGGCGTCACATTACCTCGCCAAGCATAACGCAGCCAAGTCCCTGCATTTACCCATTGGTCGGCCTGCTGCCCGACTGATGAACCTGTTGTCTGACGAGACAGTTATCCGAATAGTACGATGATCTTCACCCCCTTCACCGACGTTTCCGGTATGCTTGCAGCTTGTTTTCTTCCCAGAACACTCCCATGGCCGGCCTGATTCCACAAACCTTCATCGACGACCTGCTGGCCCGTGCCGACATCGTCGACGTGGTGGAGTCCCGCGTCAAGCTGCGCAAGACCGGCAAGAATTACAGCGGTCTGTGTCCATTCCACAACGAAAAGACTCCCTCCTTCACGGTGGAACCCGACAAGCAGTTCTACTATTGCTTTGGCTGCGGCGCCGGCGGCAACGCCATCGGCTTCGTGATGAACTACGAAAATCTCGACTTCCCCGAGGCCATCGAGAACATCGCCCATGGCATGGGCCTGGAAGTGCCCCGCGAGCAAACGTCCAGTGGCCAGGGACGCCAGCGCAAGGAAGCACAGGAGGGCCTCTACGACATCCTCAAGCGCGCCGCCACCTGGTATCAGGGACAATTGCGCAGCCACGCCGAACGGCAACGGGCCATCGACTACCTCAAGGGCCGCCAGCTCTCCGGAGAAATCGCCCGTGACTTCGGCCTGGGCTTCGCTCCCCCAGGCTGGGACAACCTGCTGCAGGCCCTGGGCGATACCGAGGCTCGGCGCAAGCTGCTGGTGGACGCCGGCCTGCTCATCGAAGCCGCCGACAACCCCAGGCGCCCCCTCTATGACCGCTTCCGCGACCGCATCATCTACCCCATCCGCGACCGCCGTGGCCGGGTCATCGCCTTTGGCGGCCGGGTGCTGGGGGATGACAAACCCAAGTACCTGAACTCCCCGGAAACCGAGGTATTTCACAAGGGCCGTGAACTCTACGGACTGTACGAGGCCCGCCGCAAGCTGCGCACGTTCGAGCGGGTGCTCATGGTGGAGGGTTACATGGACGTGATCGCCCTGGCCCAGCACGGCATTTATAACGCCGCCGCCACCCTCGGCACCGCCACCAGCGCCAGCCATCTGCAAACCCTGTTCAAGCTGACGCCTGAAGTGGTGTTCTGCTTTGATGGTGATCAGGCCGGGCGCACCGCCGCCTGGCGCGCCCTGGAACAGGTCATGCCATTGATGGAGGACGGACGCCAGGCCCGCTTTCTGTTCCTGCCGGAAGGCGAGGATCCCGACACCCAAGTGCGCA
Source organism: Gammaproteobacteria bacterium (assembly GCA_050485205.1). GTDB lineage: Bacteria > Pseudomonadota > Gammaproteobacteria > Pseudomonadales > Pseudohongiellaceae > JAVVEZ01. The sequence goes on along the minus strand of JBJHAY010000059.1, from coordinate 2,582 downwards.
AGAGCGGCGCCAGCGGCTTCAATGAGCGGGTGCGCCAGGCCACCAGCCTGGCGGAATTCTTCTTCGAGTCACTGGGAACCCAGGTGGACATGAATACCCTGGAAGGGCGAGCCCGGCTGGGCAGCCTGGCCATGCCCCTGGTGAAGCAGTTGCCCAAGGGCATCTTCCGCCAGTTGATCCTGGATCAGCTGTCCCGGATCACCGGCACCGATATCCGCAGCCTGTTCGAGGCCGACCCCTCGGCTCCGGGCCCTGCCCCCTCAATGATTTCCACCCCATCCGGGAACACTCCCCAGATGCCCCGTCCAGGCCAAGCCAGGATGATGGTGACGACAAGACCGCAGCCTGCATCCGCCTGCATGAAAGCCATCAACCTGGTACTACTGGACCCAGCCATCGCCACTGTCGACATGGACCCGGAATTGGAAGAAGTGGACAGTCCCGACATGGCACTGCTCTTGCAGGTCATAGCCTTGGCGAAGCGGCACCCCGGCAGCAGCACCTATCAATTGCTGGGCCGGGTCTATGGCACCCCCCTGGGGGCACAACTGACCCAGCTACTGAACCGGGAACACATTACCCCGCCGGAAGGGATCGCCAGGGAATTCAACGACATCCTGGCACATTTGCTGTCAACCCATCGGCGGCGCAAGCGTCATACACAAATGCTGGAGGAAGCACGACACAAGCTATTGCGCAGACGCCAGGGCCAGGATCAACCCCCCCCGGGAGGTCAGGCTGGGGGCGCTTCCCAATGATTATGCGAGCAATCAAGAATTTTTCTTGAAATTGTTGGTCAAAGCCCAAAGATACAAGGGTTGCAGCTGGTATCGGCATGGGTGAGCCGGTATAATTGCGCGCTCCCGATTTTTCACCCTCCTATAAAAACAGGTAATCGACAGGCATATGAGCGACTCTGGATCCCAGCAATCAAGTCTCAAAGCTTTAATCGCCAAGGGCAAGGAACAGAACTACCTGACCTATGCCGAGGTCAACGATCACCTGCCTGAATCGATTTCCGATCCCGACCAGGTCGAAGACATCATCCAGATGATCGACGACATGGGCATCAAGGTCTATGAGACCGCGCCTGATGCCGATCAGTTATTGCTGATCGAAAACGACGCCACTGACGAACTTGCCGCCGCCGAAGCCGCCGCCGCCCTGGCCGCGGTGGAAAACGAGGCTGGCCGCACCACTGACCCGGTGCGCATGTACATGCGCGAAATGGGCACGGTGGAGCTGCTGACCCGGGAAGGCGAAATCGCCATCGCCAAGCGCATCGAGGAAGGCCTGCGCGAACTGATGGCCGCGATGGCTTTCTACCCCGGCGTGGTGGAGACGGTTCTGTCCGAATATGACCTGGTTGCCACCGAGGAACGTCGCCTCGCCGACGTGATCTCCGGCTATCTGGACACCAACGAGAACACCGAAGAAATTCCTGAGGCCGACGCCCCCGAGCTTGCCGACGGCGACGACGACAGCAGCAACAGCACTGCTGCCGCCGCCAACAGTGACGATGACGAGGAAGAGGATGTCGATGGCGCCGACACCAGTGACGACGACGACACCAGCGGCGGCCCCGACCCTGAAGTTGCCAGGATGCGTTTCGACGAATTGCGCCAGGCTCATGAAGCCGCCATCAAGCTCATCGGCAAGCACGGCCGTGCTCACAAGAAAGCCGTTACCGAAATGGAAAAGCTGGGCGAGGTATTCAAATACTTCAAACTGTCGCCACGCCAGTTCGATCCCCTGTTGGAAAACATCCGCAATACCCTGAGCCGCATCCGCCGTCATGAGAAAAACATCATGAATCTGTGCGTGCGCACCGGCAAAATGCCACGCAGCATTTTCATCAAGAACTTCCCCGGCAATGAAGTGAACCTGAAGTGGATCGAACCCTTCCTGAAGGGCAAGCCCTACTCCGAGCATCTGGCCAAGGTGAAGCCGGAAATCCTGCGCTCGCAGAAGAAACTGCTGGCCATGGAGGAAGAACAGGGCATTACTGTTGCCGAGATCAAGGAGATCAACCGCCGCATGTCCATCGGCGAGGCCAAGTCACGCCGCGCCAAGAAGGACATGGTGGAGGCCAACCTGCGCCTGGTGATCTCCATCGCCAAGAAGTACACCAACCGCGGCCTGCAATTCCTGGATCTGATCCAGGAAGGCAACATCGGCCTGATGAAGGCGGTGGACAAATTCGAATACCGCCGCGGCTACAAGTTCTCCACCTATCGCGGACCAGGCCCGCACCATCCGCATCCCGGTGCACATGATCGAGACCATCAACAAGCTCAACCGCATCTCGCGCCAGATGCTGCATGAGAAAGGCCGCGAACCCACCCCCGAGGAACTGGGGGAGCGCATGGACCTGAGCGAGGACAAGATCCGCAAGGTGCTGAAGATCGCCAAGGAACCCATTTCCATGGAGACTCCCATCGGCGACGACGAAGATTCCCATCTTGGTGACTTCATCGAGGATTCCAGCATCGAATCACCGGTGGAATCCTCCATGGATGAAGGTCTGCGCGAAGCCACCCGGGAAGTGCTCAACAGCCTGACCGCGCGCGAGGCCAAGGTGC
>JBJHAY010000058.1:0-13320 GCA_050485205.1 Gammaproteobacteria bacterium | reverse complement strand
CGCCTGTACGATCCACCCTCGGCGTTACCGGGCTCGTCAGGTTTGGCCAATTGCTGCGCGCCATTGACGACTCCGTCATCGACTTTATCCGTCAACAGGAGCTGGCGACCAACCCGGACAGCGAATCGCCAGCCCCCCGCTTCATGGCTGGAGACAGCGTCGAGATTCTCGAAGGCCCCCTGGCCGGACTGTCCGCCGTATTCAAAATGGCAAAATCCTCCGACAGGCTTCTGGTGCTGGTGCGGATTCTCGGTAGCGAAACCCCAGTCGCCGTCGATATCAACAGCATCGCCCCCAGATAACCTCAGGCAATCACGCAACAGCCGTAACCAGGCGCCGCTCGTCACCGATCAACGGCATTGCCCCCACCCGCAACCATCGCTAGACTTCGCAAGTTCAACGGTTGAACACAACACGGTTGAATCGCCACGATACCTGCAATAGGGTAGGGCGGTAGCGTGCTTGCCCCTCGAACCTTGCCCCTCGAATCTCGAACCTCAAATCCCGGATGCCCAACACCTCCCACTACAAACTGCTGAGACTGGTGGAAGAAAACCCCCACCTCACCCAGCGCGAACTGGCCTCCGCCATGGGCGTGAGCCTGGGCAAGGCCAACTACTGCCTAAAAGCGCTGCTGGAAAAGGGCTGGGTCAAGGTCAACAACTTCAGGAACAATCAGAACAAGGCGGCCTACGCCTACCTGCTCACCCCCAAGGGAATCGAAGCCAAGGCCAGTCTTACCCTTTATTTCCTGAAACAGAAAATGGACGAATACGAAGCACTCAAGGCGGAGATCGAGCGCCTCAGCCAGGAGGCTGAAGCCATCCACCGCACGGGCAAGGAACGCGGCTGAATGACCGAGCAAACAGCACCACGCACCTCAGTGAAACACACGCTGCCTGTGGATGGAGACATCAGCCTCGCGGTGATCGGTCTCGGCTATGTCGGGCTGCCCCTCGCGGTCGAATTTGGCAAGCAGCGCCGGGTCATCGGATTCGACATCGACGGCGATCGCATCGACGCCTTGAAGGCGGGGCATGACACGACCCTCGAAGTCAGCCCGGAGGAACTGTCCGCCGCGACGGGTTTGACCTTCACGACCGATCCCGGCGACCTGGTGGCGTGCAATGTCTATATCGTCACCGTGCCCACCCCGATCGATGAGCACAAACGCCCAGACCTGACACCGTTGCGAAAGGCCAGCGAGCTTATCGGCAAGGTGCTGAAAGCCGGTGACATCGTCATCTACGAATCCACCGTCTACCCCGGCTGCACCGAGGAAGACTGCGCCCCCATCCTGGAAAAACACTCCAACCTGCAATACTGCAACTGCCAGACCGCGGCTCTCCCTGCGCCTTCCACCTTGCCCCTTGCCCCAAATACCTTGCCCCTAACACCTTGCCCCTTGCACCCCAAGGCCTTTTACCTTGGCTACAGCCCCGAACGCATCAACCCCGGCGACAAAAACCACCGCCTCCCCGGTATCACCAAGGTGACCTCCGGATCCACCCCGGCGGTGGCGGAGTTCGTCGACAGGCTGTATGGCGGCATCATCACTGCCGGCACCCACAGGGCCAGCAGCATCAGGGTTGCCGAGGCCGCCAAGGTCATCGAAAACACCCAGCGGGATCTGAACATTGCCCTGGTCAACGAACTGGCCATGATCTTCAGCCGCATGGGCATCGACACCGAGGAAGTGTTGCTGGCCGCCGGCACCAAATGGAATTTCCTGCCATTTCGCCCCGGCCTGGTGGGTGGCCACTGCATTGGCGTCGATCCCTACTATCTTACCCACAAGGCCCAGGCCATCGGCTACCACCCGGAAATCATCCTCGCCGGCCGCCGCATCAACGACGGCATGGGCCGCTTCGTGGCGGGTGAGCTGGTCAAGGCCATGCTGCACAGGGAAATTCCCGTCAAGGGCGCCCGCGTGCTGGTGATGGGCATTACCTTCAAGGAAAACTGTCCCGACATCAGGAACACCCGCGTCATCGATGTGGTCAACGAACTGCGCGACTTTCATATCGAGGTGGATATCCACGACCCCTGGGCAAATCCCCAAGAGGCCCAGGCCGCATACGGTATTCACCTGACCCCCGAGCCCCAACCCGGATCCTACGACGCCATCGTCCTGGCGGTGGGCCATAGCCAGTTCCGCGGCATGGGCGCTGACAGCATCCGCCGTCTCGGGCGCAACCCCCATGTGCTCTACGACCTCAAGTACCTGTTGCCACCTGGAGATTCCGATATTCGGCTGTAACCGGCCAGCCCCGCTGGCCAGAACTCCCTGATATGACCAGATACGAAGCCCTCAAAGCTCAATTAAAAGCCAACCCCAGCACATGGTTGATCACCGGTGTGGCGGGTTTTATCGGTTCCCACCTGCTGGAAACCCTCCTCAAGCTGAACCAGAAGGTCGTCGGCCTGGACAACTTCGCCACCGGCCACCAAAAAAACCTGGACGAAGTGCAAACCCTGGTCACCGCGGAACAATGGCAAAACTTCCACTTCATCAACGGCGACATCCGCAACCCCCAGGACTGCCGCCAGGCCATGCACTTCTCAACACCCGCCACCCCGAATCTTGAACCCTGCACCTTAAACCCTGAACCTGTTCAACACATCCTCCATCAAGCCGCCCTGGGCTCCGTCCCCCGCAGTCTGGAAGACCCCATCACCACCAACAGCGTCAATATCGACGGCTTCCTCAACATGCTGGTGGCCGCGCGGGATGCCGGGGTGCGGAGCTTCACCTACGCCGCCAGCAGCAGCACCTATGGCGATCACCCCGATCTACCCAAGGTGGAAGAGCGCATCGGCAAGCCACTAAGCCCCTATGCCGTCACCAAGTATGTCAATGAGCTGTACGCCGGGGTGTTCGCCCGCTGCTACGGCTTCAACAGCATTGGCCTGCGCTACTTCAATGTGTTCGGCCCGCGTCAGGATCCAGATGGCGCCTACGCCGCGGTGATTCCCCGCTGGATCGCCGCCATGGTCAGGGGCGAGCCGGTCTACATCAATGGCGACGGCGAGACCAGCCGGGATTTCTGCTATATCGACAATGCGGTGCAGGCGAATCTGCTGGCGGCTACCGCGACAGCGCGGCAAGCTGTCAATCAGATCTACAACGTGGCGGTGGGGGATCGCACCAGTCTCAATGAACTGTTCCGCGCCTTGCAAGACTCCCTGGTTGCCCACGGTAAATCCTACAAGCTCCAACCTACCTACAGGGCTCAACGCCCCGGTGATGTCCGCCATAGTCAAGCGGATATCAGTAAGGCCGCCACCCTGCTGAGCTATGCTCCCCAATACGCGATCTTCGATGGCATAGCCCTGGCCATGTCCTGGTACCTGGAGCACTGCTGATCTTCGTGCCGCGCCCTGCACCCCAACGCCTTCTAGCCCGATCACATCAACCCCGGCCATTGGCTCCGCAGGGTACTATGGACAACGCCGGCTACCCATGAAAAGATCACACCCCAACAGAAAGCAATGCGACACCTGTCGCCGTGGGACAAGGATTCGTGACTAGTCCGTTGAAATTCAAAGAAAACGATGATGCCCAGACGCTTGCATACTGGGTTCGAGAGGTAAAAGCCGATGCGCTGGCAGAGGCAGTACTGAAAACCCGAGCCTTTCAGCGGCTGTATGGCGTATCCTTCCTGGGCGCACTGGATCATATCGGCCTGCCTCACACGCCACCTGCGGTGCCACGCTCCCGCGCGGTGCACTCCATCAATGTAGCTGGCCTAGCCGCTTACATAGCCAGCAAGCGCAAATACTCACCCGAGCTCACACGGCACCTGGTGGCCGCCGCGCTACTGCATGATGTCGGCCATGCGCCCCTTTCACACAGTGTAGAACCCGTCATCAAGGCCACCCTTGGCATTGGCCACCATGAACAAGGCGAAATCATTTTGAAAGGGCGCCACCCCATTGGTGCCGACTTGCGCGCCCGCCTTTCCAAATGTCTGGACATCGATTTTGTAGCCCAGCTCATCGAGGGGAAGGTAGACAGCGCCCTGGGGGGCGACCTGTTCAGCAGCCCCATCAACATCGACACCATTGAGGGCATAATCCGCAGCTATCGGTATATTGTGGGGAGCACATATACCCTCAACCCCATACAGGTAGCCCGTGCCTCGTTCCTGGATAACGACCAAACACGCTATCGCTGGCTGGACAAATTCTGGACCCTCAAAGGTCTTGTATACACACGCTTCATCAATAATCCTCTGGGTTTGATGGCTGACCATTACAGTCGTTGGTATTTCAATGGCGGCGTGGCCCACCTCAGCGAGGAAGATATTTTTGTAAACGAGCGGCAATGGATTCGCGGATTTACTTCACTGTTCGAAAACTTGAAACGCATCCTACACAAGGATAGTCCCCCTGCTGCTCTCAAAGGTGTAGCTGTCCGCTATACAAGCAGGTGCTATTCCATCAACAAACAAAGGCAGGGAACGGCTCGCTACGAACAGGTCAAGCAGCCTGCGGTTTACAGGTTTGGCGCCCCCATTGAGCACCACCCCGCTCAACCAATGTTGATGTAACTCCGCGATTTCACGACAAAAAGCAGACAGGGATATGTTTGAGCAATACCCAATTCTGAGCAATTCCGCGGACTTCACAAAAGAAGCGCTGCAAAAGGTCCGCACCAACCTGTCGGAATGTTTGGCCAATAGCTCCTATGGCGAAAAGATAACACTGATCAGTACGGGCTCCTACGGCAGAGGCGAAGCAACGACGGAATCCGACATGGACTGGTTCATGATTCTCGACGCCGACCAAGTACCAAGTGAAGTGATACCGAATGAACTGCGAGCCATTCAGAGCATCATCAACACAGCGGCGCCAAACAGTCCCGGCGATACCGGCACCTTTGGCTCAGATGCCTGGGTGCGATTTAGTGAAATGCTGGTCAATATCGGCGGCGAGAATGACAACAACAAAAGTCTTACACGCCGGATGCTGTTTCTGCTCGAAGGTACCTGGCTCCACGGAGACGACAGTTTCAACGACTACAGGAATCAATTGCTTAAAAAATACTTCAGAGAAGACTCTCCCGAAGGACAGATACCTCACTTCTTGTTGAATGACATCATTCGCTACTACCGTACCATTGCCACGGATTTTGAATACAAAATCACGGAGGGCGGCAAAAGCTGGGGATTGCGCAAAACAAAGCTGCGCTTTTCCCGCAAGCTGCTTTATTTTGGTGGATTGATTACAGTTGCGGAAGTCACACCACTGCCATACCAAGAGAAGCTGGTCAGGGCCAACGAGCTGTTTGCCATGCCGGTGTTGCAAAGAATACATAGCCTGAGCGAAATAAATGTGGACGCCAGCAACCTACTCGCAGTTTATGAACAGTTCAGCGCCCACATGGCTGACGCCGATGTGCGTCGAGAGTTGGCAGCGTTAAAGCGCGAAGATCGCACAACCAGCAATACATATCAGGAGATCAAGCGGCTCAGTGATATATTTTCTCAACATTTGGCTCAATGGCTGCGGGAAAAATACCCGCGGAGCCATCCCATACATCACGCAATGCTCTTTTGACAGTGGCCGCCGCCAAATTGTACTTCCTCCGCCACGGGCAAACGGACGCGAACCTGGAAAACCGGCTCATGGGATCGCAAGACGAACCTCTGAATAGCAACGGCATTGCGCAAGCACGCCAGGTCGCCAGGCAATTGGCCTGTTGTAAACTCAACCACATCTACACCAGCCCCCTGCGCAGGGCGCTCCAGACCGCCGAGGTCATCGCTGATGCACAAAGCAAGCCGTGCGCAATTGTCATGGTCAACGATCTACGGGAGAGAGCATACGGCAATTTGGAAGGATGCTTGAAAGGTCCCGACCTGGAAAATCGTATTGAAACAGTTACAAGCGTCGAACCTTGGCAAGCGTTTGTCGCGAGAACGACAAACGCCATGAAGGGGATAGCGCGTCATCCCGGCACCAAGCTGATAGTGTCTCATTCCGGAGTCTTCAAGGTCTTGCGTGCCTCTGGGGCATATACATCGCTGCCAGAGCGTGATTCGCTCGACAATGCCGAATGGGTTCAGCTGATCGCGAAGCGCTCGCAGTGAACGAACTTACACCTGCCCCATGCTACTGAGATAGATATCCATCCTCAGTGGCCAAACTGCGCCGACGCCCAGCACGAATACGGCTTCATCCACATTGAGCACCCGCAACCCAGTCCATAGTGCAAGCCACCACCCCACAACCCCCAACCCCAGACCAGCCAAATGCCGAAAACCCCACGCTCACCCATGAAAACCATGAAAACCGGCGCCGCCGGCTTTATCGGCTTTCACACTGCAAAGCGGGTGCTGGAGAGGGGTGATACCGTGGTGAGCGTCGACAACGTCAACGACTACTACGACCCTGCCCTCAAGGAAGAACGGCCCAACATCCTTCACCAAACCGCTGCTGACACCGGCACGCCGTTTCGTTTCGTGCGCGCCAACCGTACCGGCCGCCAGGCAGTGGAGGCCAACTTCACCCAGCACCAGTTCGATCGCGTGATTCACCTCGCCGCCAAGGCCGGCGTGCGTTACTCCCTGGAAAACCCACACGCCTACTTTGAAAACAACCTGGTGATGCACCGGATACCTACGCCGACAGTAGTGAACTTGCTCAAGTCGTGGGATAACAGCCCGGCACCCTCGTGACAGAGGGTGTGGCCAGCTTTGTGAGTTTGTATCGTGAGTGCTATGAGGTTTGAGGTTGACATAGGGTGATAATTTTTATTGAGCAATACTAATCAATGGAGATAACTGATGGCGGCGACCATGCATCCGCTTTCCGATGTCCAAAGTCCAATTGTTGGCAACAGAACCAGGGTATGGCAATTTGTAGTGATTCTTCCCGGCGCTAAGATAGGCGAAGACTGCAATATTTGCTCTCATTGCCTTGTCGAGAATGATGTCATCATCGGCGATAGAGTAACGGTCAAAAGTGGCGTACAGGTATGGGATGGTGTCAGGATTTCAGATGACGTGTTTGTCGGTCCAAACGTATCATTTACAAATGATCGCTTTCCGCGCAGCCGTCAAAGGCCAGAAAAATTTCTTGAAACTCATGTGAATCGGGGAGCTTCTATTGGCGCCGGCGCCGTTATTCTCCCTGGAATCACTATCGGTGAAAACGCGATGGTGGCTGCCGGGGCCGTGGTAACACGCTCAGTGCCGCCAAATGCAATAGTCGTGGGCAATCCAGCGAAAATTGTTGGATATGTTGAAGCAGATCGACAGCCATTCCACGAGCCCCTGCTTAGTCAAGTTTCGGCTGGCATGTCGGAATCGAAGGTAAAAGGTGTAACACTTCATCATTTGCCTCGGATAGCCGATATCCGTGGGTCACTTTCAGTGGGTGAGTTTGAGCGAAGCATTCCCTTTGCAGTTAAACGATACTTTCTGGTATTTGACGTTCCCAGTGTAGAAACAAGGGGGGAGCACGCTCATCGCGAATGCCACCAGTTCCTGGTGTGTGTTAAAGGCAGTTGTTCTGTAGTGACAGATGATGGATGCAACCGTCAAGAATTTGTTCTGGACAGGCCAAACATTGGAGTCCACTTGCCGCCGATGGTCTGGGGAATACAGTATAAATATTCACAGGATGCGGTCTTGCTTGTATTTGCGTCGCACTACTACGATGCCGCAGATTACATCAGAAACTACGCAGAATTTCTCAAACTTGTAGGGGCTGAAAAATGATCCCCTTCTTGGACCTGAAAGCCATCAACGCCCAATACAGGGACGAACTTATCCAGGCCACTACCCGCGTCATAGACTCCGGCTGGTACATCCAAGGTGAGGAACTCAAAGCCTTCGAACAAGAATTCGCCAACTACTGTGGTTCGCGGCATTGCATCGGCGTGGCCAACGGCCTGGATGCCCTTACCCTCACCCTCCGAGCGTGGAAGGAATTGGGGCGGTTGAAGGAAGGTGATGAAGTCATCGTGCCCGCCAACACCTACATTGCCAGCATCCTCGCCATTACCGAAAACCGGCTCACGCCGGTGCTGGTGGACCCGGACGACACCACCTACAACCTGTGCCCGGAAAATACCGAGGCGGCCATTACGGCTAAAACCAAGGCCATCCTGCCGGTACACCTCTACGGTCAGTTGGCGGACATGCCTGCCATCTTGGACATTGCCGAGCGACACAGCCTGCTGGTGCTGGAAGACGCCGCCCAGGCACACGGCGCCAGTATTAACGGCCGCAAGGCCGGCAACTGGGGCCATGCCGCCGGGTTCAGCTTTTACCCCGGCAAGAACCTGGGCGCCCTGGGGGATGCCGGAGCCGTTACCACCGATGATGACGAACTGGCCCAAACCCTCCGCGCCCTGGGCAATTACGGCAGCCACAAGAAGTACGAGAACCTTTACCAGGGCGTCAACAGCCGCCTGGACGAACTCCAGGCGGCAATGCTGCGGGTAAAGCTCCGCCATCTGGATACGGAAATTTCCCAGCGCCGCAAGATGGCCGCCACCTATCTTCAGGGTATTGACCACCCAGCCATCCACTTGCCCCTGATAACTGAACACTGCCAACTGACCACTGCTCACGTCTGGCACCTGTTCGTTATCCGTACCGCCAACCGGGACAGCTTGCAACGGCACCTGGCCAACGAGGGCATACAAACCCTGATCCATTATCCGATTCCGCCCCATCACCAAGCGGCTTACCACCAATGGGCGGGGCAGTCCCAGCCGCGCACGGAAGCGATGCACCGAGAGGTGTTGAGCTTGCCCATGGGACCAACCATAACACCCTGGCAAGCCATGGAAGTCGCGCAAAGTTGCAACGGGTGGGTTGTCTAACAGGTTAGCCATTGCCCATTGACTGTGCACATCGGTAAGAGGACCGATTAACCCTCCGGGCGGAAAACGCCCCTTGGGGACACAGCCAGAACCTGTGGCGCACATAGGTCGTGGTGCTTGGAATTCAGGTGGCTCAGAAGCCGTGGCATCAAGGAGAACCAAAGTTGAAAGGAGTTAACATAAAAGTTAATATGCCACTCCATCTGAAGCGGATTGACTACCAATGCTTGGGTATTGACGCGGATGAACCTGTGCCAGCCGAGGACTGCTGGTACCTGTATTCGCCCATTGCCACCGACGAGGACGAATGCCAATTGGTGAAGGACCTGGCGGAATTGGCTGACCGGCGCGACCTGAAGGCGGCGGTGCAGGCGGTGAGAAAGCTGGTGGCTATAGGAGCCTTGGGCCAGCCGTTGCAAGCGCATTACGACGAAAAGCAATGCCATGCATTGCACAACTTCCACTACCTTGGCAAAGAGCGGGTGATATGGCGAATACGCAAGGACAGTATCCGCCTGCCGTTCTATTACGGCAACGGCAAATTGATTTTTCTCACAGGGGTGCTGGTCAAACGCAAGGACAAGCTGTCACCCGGCGAACAGTCGGCGCTGGAAGAGCAAATCAAACGCTATATCGACGCGGAGCAGGCCGACAGCCTGTGTCCTGTGACCTGAGTAGGGTCCCATAACATGAATACCGAGGGAGACATTCATCATGACCAATAGCAATCTTACCCAGCGGCTAGCCGACCTGTGGTCCAGTGATGACATGCGCTTCGAAGCCAAGGCACAGGATGTCGCCATTGCCCTTGCTTCAGCCGTGCACCAGGCAGGTCTTACCCGCGCGCAATTGGCGGGCCAACTGGGTTGGAAGCCAAGCCGCGTTACCAAAGTGCTGACGGGCAGCGAAAACCTCACCTTGCGCACCATCCATCAAATCTGTTCGGCTCTGGGCCTTGAATTCGACTTGGTGCTGAGAGGCGCGGGCGAGTGCGCCCAGGTCTTGGACGAGAGAAGGGCGGCCCTGATGATTCGTGAAATCGACGACAACCTCCGCAAAAGTCGCGCCCTCCTTGCCGCCGCGCAATCCGTACATCAGCGCGGCTGGCAACAGGCACGGAATACACGCCGCTTCAATCACTGTGAACTCTTGACCAAAGTGGCAGCCTGACATGGATAACGCAAATTGGTCCCCCATGCAATTGCGGCACTATCACTTCCTTCGGGTAGAGGTAGCCGCGCGGGAAAGCCTGTTGGACGACCTGGACAACAGCCAGCAAGCGCCAAATGTCGATTTCGAGGGCATCCCTTTGGAGCCGGAAGTCTCCCTGTTCAGTAGTGAAGACGATGGCGAGCACGGGCCTTATATGCTGCGCCTCGCGCTCAAGTACGATCCGCCACAGGGCAGCACCTTTCCGTACCGATTTGATGTCGCGCTGGCAGGCATTATCGAAGTAACCGCCCCCGACAAGCTGGACGATTGCAAGCGTTTGACAGTCATCAATGGAGCATCGATGCTCTACTCAGCCGCCCGTGAGATGCTGTTGACCCTCACCAGCCGCCACCTTTATGGCCCCATGCTACTGCCAACACTCAATTTCCAGCATTTGGACCTGTAGTGCCAAACCGCTTCCCTCGGCCGAGTCTCCCAGGCTCTGCAAGTACCCGTTATTACCTGCAACGACAGCTTCGCAAAGGTTGCCTGTGGCAAGGTTGATTAATTCCCACCGGGCGGGCGAGGGGCTATGGAAATGGGCAGGTTCGAGACACCGTTACAGCGGACCACAAACTGTGTGGAAATCACATTAATCAGTGCTTGTAAACCCGGTATACCGTGTCAAACGACAAACCCGAATCCTCCCACCGTCAAATACTGCGATCATCCTCCATCATCGGCGGCGCCCAGGTCATCAACATCCTCGCCAGCTTGGTGAAGATGAAGTTCGCCGCCGTGCTGCTCGGTCCCGCCGGGGTGGGCCTGGTGGGGCTGTACATGAACCTGGTGCAAACCGGATCCACCATCGCCGCCCTGGGGTTGGGCACCGTGGGCACCCGGCAGATTGCCGCCGCCAATGGCCAAGGGGATGCGGTGGCGGTGGGCCAGGCTCGCCGTGCCCTTTTTTGGGCCACCATGATTCTTTCTTTGATCGGTGGGCTGCTGTTTTGGCTTGCCAGTGGGGCAATTGCCCGTGTGGTGTTGAACGACCAGACACTGAAGGGAGAAGTGGCCTGGCTATCACTTGGGGTGGCGTTGAGTGTCGCCGCGGGTTCTCAGCAAGCTCTGCTGACGGGCCTTCGCAAGGTGGGGGACCTGGCTCGCATCAGCATCGTCAGCGGCGTGTGCAGCGCAAGCCTGGGCGTGCTCGCTCTGTATCTGTGGGGGGCACAGGGCCTGATCGCCATGGTATTGGTCGCCCCCCTGGCCACGTTCCTGTTGGGTCACCTGTTTGTCACCCGTCTAGGCCCGCCAGCCGGCGTGCGTCAGCCCCTGCCAGCAATGGCGCGGGAGTGGCAAGCGATGGTCAGGCTGGGGGTGGCCTTCATGGTCAGTGGCCTGGTAACCATGCTCGGCCACCTGGCCGTCCGCACCCTGGTGCAGCGGGAACTGGGCGTGGAGGCCCTCGGCCACTTCCAGGCCGCCTGGGCAATTGGCATGACCTACCTCGGTTTTGTGCTCGGCGCCATGGGCACCGACTACTACCCCCGCCTCACCGCCGCCATCAACGACCACGCCACCGCCGTGCGCCTGGTCAACGAGCAGACCGAAGTGGCCCTGCTGCTGTGCGCCCCGGTGTTGCTGGCCATGCTGGGCCTGGCCCCCTGGGTGATTCGCCTGCTGTACACGGCGGACTTTGGCCCAGCCGTGGAGGTGCTGCGCTGGCAACTGCTCGGCGACATCCTCAAGGTGATGAGCTGGCCGTTGGGGTTTGTGCTTCTCGCCGTAGGTGCCGGCAAAACATTCGTGCTTACGGAATCCCTGGGGATGGGTGTCTTTGTGCTGGGCGTACTGGTGGGGTTACCGTTGCTCGGCGTTACCGCCACCGGTGTGGCCTTTTTGGCGCTGTATCTGGCCTATCTGCCCCTGGTGTGGTGGCTGGGAGGGCGGCGGATCGGGTTTCGTTGGTCGCGGGCTGTGAAGTGGCACGCGTTGGCGACCATTACGGCGGCGGTGATTGTGGTGCTGGCTGCTCGGTGGTCTGATCTTCTAGGTACAGCCATCGGACTATTATTGGCAACCATTGTGGGCTTTTGGGCGTTGATCAGATTGTCGGATGTGACATGTGCCACAGGCATACTGGGCCAGGGTACCGTGTTAGGTAAGAAGGTGAAACGATGGATGACAGGCAAGGCATGAATCACCAGAAATCTGAGCTGGGCGAGCGACCGCTGGTCACGTTTGCGGTATTTTCGTACAACCAGGAACAGTATATTGGAGATGCCGTTGAAGCTGCCTTAGCGCAGGATTATCCAAATCTTGAGGTTATCATTTCTGACGATTGTTCAACAGACGAGACATATCAAATAATAAAAGAGGTTATAAACATCTATGAGGGTCCACACAAGGTTATTGCTCGACAGACTAGTCATAACCGCGGAACTTTGCTCCATGTCGTTGATGTGGCTCGCATAACTAGTGGAAAATTGATGGTTTTGGCTGCCGGAGACGACATCTCTAAGAAAGATAGAGCCCGCATCCTGCATGGTGCGTGGGTAAAAACCGGCGCGTGGGGTTTATGTTCACGTTATGACACAGTTGATAGCCAGGGGAGGGTAATTCAGAAAGATGTACTCCCCGAGGTGTTTAGGGGACACACGTTTACTCCTTATTTTTTTGAAAATGAAGGCCCTATCAAGATCATACACGGCTGTACTTCAGCTTATGATATAAGAGCTTTCAACCCGCTTACACTTTCAGATGAAGATTTCATTCTTTCCGAAGATGGTCTGATGAGCGTACTTTTAAATTTAATGGGGAAAAAAATTATCCAATTAGATGAAAGTCTGGTTATGTATCGTGAAAATCCAGGATCATTGACGAATGGAAAGCGTTCAGGCGAACTATCATACCAGCAAGTTAAAAATGACGAGCTGAAAATTGAATGGTTTGCTAGAGCACAAGCTAATCGTTGTCGCTTATTTCTAAGATTAGAGAGTATGTTGGGTCCATTAGCTGTGCGTAGATTGCGTACAGATCAAATCATCAAAGACATGATAGATTTAGAAATTAGAGGTAGTTGGAGCAGCATTTCAAGCTTCCACCGTATAAGTTATGTTTTAAGTAATCTTTTTAAAAAAAACTCTTATTGGGCTCATCCTAGGATCTTAGGTATGCCAATTTTTTATATTTTAAAGTGGATATTCAATCGAGTTCGTAAGGCTATCTAAACCCAATCGTTGCATAAATTTTCCAAATCTTGATCAAGCGGCGCGCTGAAGATGATCCAAATAATGCAACAACTCGGATTCGACAGCAGGATTGGC
>JBJHAY010000057.1:0-13373 GCA_050485205.1 Gammaproteobacteria bacterium | reverse complement strand
GCGCAGATCTGGCCGCGCAAGTTCGCTACCTGCGGGCGGAGGGTTTTGAAAAGGTCGTCCTTGCCGGCAACAGCGGCGGTGGCCCACTTTCCACGTTCTATCAGGCCCAGGCCGTGACCCCGGCACCCCACAGGTTGAAGGATACCGCGGCCGGTGACCCCTATGACCTCAATGCGCTGGATATGTCTCCTGCCGATGGTTTGATTCTCCATGCCGGCGCCCAGAGCGAGGGGCATCTGGAACTGGAGAATCTTGATCCCTCCATACTCGACGAAAAGGATCCCCTGTCCTGTGATCCCGCCCTGGATATGTTCAATCCGGAAAACGGCTATCGCAAGCCACCGGAAGTTAGCAAGTACTCGTCAGAGTTTCTCCAGCGCTACCGCGAAGCTCAGCGGCAGCGCTGCGCGCGGATCGATGCCATCGCCCGGCAGGATATAGGTCGCAGGCGCAAGTACCGGGCCAGGATGCAGGAACCGGGCTTTGCGTCTCTGCCACTGGACGAGCAGAATTACCTTACGCGCATGGCCACCGCCACCAATGTATTGGCCATCTATCGCACCATGGCCAATCCGGCGCTGACCGACTTGTCCATTCATCCCTCTAAACGGCAGATCGTCGGCCTCATGCAGCCGGACCCGCAGACAGCGAACTGGGGTTTTCCCGGATTTGTCGCGGTAATGACCCCGGAGGGCTGGCTGTCCACTTGGTCCGGTTTGTCCACCCGCTGCAATATGGTGGAGGACGTCACGAAGTTTGACCAGCCGCTGATGGTGCTGAATTACGAAGCGGACGTAACCATTCTTCCCTATGTGGCGGAACAGACTTTCGACAACGCCATTTCGCCAGACAAGGAACTGGTGCGCATTGATGCGGACCACTTTGCCTTCTCGGCACAGGGCGACAGGGAAATGGGGATCCACCAAACCGCCGAGGCCATGCTGGCCTGGTTGAAACCGCGCTTTCCCGCGGCATCCTGACAGGGGGGAACTGGAATGGTTGAAGAGTTTGCCATTCAGCAGATATTGAACACCTATAGCGAGGGCGCAAGCCGCGCCGACTGGGAGCAGGTGGTGTCGACGTTTGTCGCGGACAGGGTCTGGGAGATACCGGCGTTTGCGGCGCGCTTTGAAGGGCTGGACGCGATCCGCGAGGGACTGGCAACACTGTCCGCGCAAATGGCCTACATTGTGCAGATCAATGCGCCGGCCATCATCAAGGTGAGCGGAGACAGCGCGTCAGCTCGCTCGGTGATACGTGAGTGCGGCAAGCTGTCGGACCGGGATGAAGCCCTGGAGGTGTTGGGATTCAACGAGGATCGATTGGTAAAGGCTCCGGACGGCTGGAAGTTTCTGTCGAGGAGTTTCGAAATTCAGGGCTTGCACAATTTTCCCCTTATGCCACAGGCTCCCCGGTAATTGCGGGGTCGATGCCGGTCGCCGGTGGCTTCAGCACCTGTAATTCCCGGCTGGCGGGCACGGCCTGGTTGGGCTGGTCGGCTGCTGTATGCTCCGTCTAGTTAATCACACGAAGCTGTCATTCATGAAAAAATACCGTATTGCAGTATTGCCCGGCGACGGCATCGGCCCGGAAGTGATCCGCGAAGCCGCAAAGGTCCTGAGCACCCTCTCGGAACTGGGTAGCGCCACCTTTGACCTCCTGGAAGTGCCTTTTGGTGCCGGAGCCTGGATCGATCATGGCCATCCTTTTCCTCCGCAGACCCTCGCCGCCTGCGACGCGGCGGACGCCATTCTCAAGGGTCCGGTTGGGTTGGCTCATGAGGAAGCCAAAAGAATTCCCCCCGAGATGCAACCAGAGCGGGGGGCGGTGCTGCCGTTGCGGGCCCGCTACAACACCTTTGCCAACTTGCGCCCGGTGAGGCTCCCAGCCAGCCTCGCCATGTTCTCTCCCCTGCGCGGGGACGTGGTTGGGGAGGGTGTGGACATCCTCATGGTTCGCGAACTTCTGGGCGGGTTGTATTTCGGCAAGAAAGAGTCCGGCACGGACCCCAGGGGCCGCCGCTATGTGGAGGAGACCCTTCGCTACGACGAGGACCAGATTCGCCAGGTGGTGCGGGTGGCATTCCGGCAGGCAGTGAACCGCAAGAAGACGCTTCACAATATCCACAAGAGCAACATCATGCTGTCCAGCATTCTGTGGAACGACATTGTCGGGGAGGTGGCGCTTGAGTTCCCGGACGTGGAAGTGATACACATGCTGGTGGACGCGGCTGCGGCGCACTTGAACCTCAACCCGCGGCAATTTGACGTAATGGTGATGGAGAACATGTTCGGTGACATTCTCAGTGACCAGGGCGGCGGTGTCATCGGTTCTCTGGGGCTGATGCCCTCGGCTTGTGTTGGGGATGGCAAAGCCTATTATGAGCCGGCCCACGGTTCAGCGCCGGACATAGCCGGGCGGGGCATAGCCAATCCCTATTCCATGATCGGCTCGGTGGCCATGATGCTGGAGCACAGCTTCGGCTTGACCCGCGAGGCCAATGCTGTCTGGCGGGCCATGTACGCCGTATTTGGGTCGGGAGCGGTCACCGCGGATCTGGCATCCCACATGCCGGATGCCCGGGTGCTGGACACGCGGGAATTTGGTGATGCGGTTGTCAAGACGTTGCAGGCACTGCTGACGGAGGGCCTGTGAATACAAGTTATGATGTGTTCCCGCTGACGCCGTTCATCGGCGCGGAGGTGTCGGGACTTGATCTTTCCGAGCCGATTCCTGCCGCGACTCTCAAGGCGTTGCGTGCAACCTGGCTGGAGCGGAAAGTACTTTTTTTCCGCGACCAAAAATTGACACCGGACCAGCAGGTGGCATTTGCCCGGCAGTTCGCCGAGGTGGAGAAATACCCCTTTCTCAGCGGCATAGAGGGTTGCTCCCTGGTGGCGCCCATTCTCAAGTTGCCCCACGAAAAAATCAATTTCGGCGGAGTCTGGCATTCCGATACCACCTATCTGGAATGCCCCGCCATGGGGGCAGTGCTTTACGCCCTGGAAATCCCTCCGGTAGGTGGCGATACCATCTGGTGCAATATGGCCATCGCCTGGGAGACACTCCCCCATTACCTGAAGAACCAGGTGCGAGACCTGCGGGCTGTAAATTCATCCGCAAAGGCCGAGATTAGCAAGACCCGGGAAGACCGCATGAGGGACTGCCGCGATCCAGCGGCGCCCCATGAATTCGTGAATATCCACCCTGTGATGCGAACCCATCCGGAGACGGGAGAACGGATCCTCTACGTCAATGAGGCGCACACGGAGCGCTTCGACGGCTGGAGCGAGGAGGACAGCGCGCCATTGCTGCAGCAGATGTATCTGCACCAGCGCAAGCCGGAGTTCCAGTGCCGTTTCCGCTGGACAGTGGGCTCCGTGGCGATTTGGGACAACAGAGCCACCCTTCACTATCCCATCAACGACTACCACGGCCACCGCCGCCTTCTGCATCGGGTGTCTCTCAAGGGCGATCGCCCCGTATAGTGAAGAATCACTGGGCAAACGGGATCCTTGGATTCTGCCACGGTTTTCCAGCCATCCGCCAGGGATGGGCTGGCCGCCGCGTACCGACAACGCTCAAATATTGGTACCCTGACGGTCCCGGGCGCCCAGGTCCAGGTCCTCGTCACCCATGATGATATCCCGGTAAGTGCCGCCCGCCGGAATCATCGGGTAGACGTTTTCCTCTGCGGCCACGATCACATCCAACAGGTAGGGCTCATTGGGGTCAGCCAGCATGCGCCGATATGCCGCCTCTAGTTGGTCAGGGGATGTCACCCTTTCCCCCTTTACCCGGTAGCCCGCCGCAATGGTGGGAAAGTCCGGATAGATATCCATTTCGTCCGGGCTCTTTACCGCCATCGGGTCGGAAAGATCGGACCCTGAGCGATGGCGGTCATAGATCATGTCCTGCCACTGCCGCACCATCCCGAGCCACTGGTTGTTGATGACCACCACCTTGACCCCGATGCCGTAGCGGCGACAGGTGGCCAGCTCGTGAATGGTCATGTTTAGGGAGCCATCGCCGTCGATATCGATTACCAGGCGGTCCGGTTGCGCCACCTTGGCGCCAATGGCCGCGGGCAGGCCGTAACCCATGGTGCCAAAGCCGGAGCTGCTGAGAAAGGAGCGAGACCGGCGCGACCGGTAATGCTGCATGGCCCACATCTGGTGCTGACCGACCCCCAGACTGATGACAGCCTCGCCGTCGGTCAGCTCGCTGAGCAGGGAGATCGCACCCTGGGGGCTGATGCGCTCACAGTCCGGGATGCGAAAGGGGTGCTGCCGGCGAATGTCATCGAGGTACGCCAACCAGTTGGAGTGCCGTTTGGGCACCGTCGACGACACCAGTTGTGACAGTGCGACGCGGATGTCGGCGCAAACGGGCAGCGTGACGGACTTGTTCTTGTTGAGTTCGTCCCGGTCGATGTCGATGTGAATGATTCTGCCCTCGGTGATGAAGGAATCCACATGGCCGGTGACCCGGTCGTCGAAGCGTACCCCCGCCGCGATTACCAGGTCTGCCTCGTTGATTGCCACATTGGCGTATCGGGAGCCGTGCATGCCAAGTGAATGAAGTGCCAGCGCATGGTCCGGAGGGAATGCGCCGTGCCCCATGAGTGTCGTGGTGACCGGACACTGCAGTTTCTCCGCCAGTTGCAGCAGGAGATCGCCACTGTTCGAAGATACGATGCCACCGCCGGCATAGATGACGGGGCGGCTGGCCTCCCCGATCAGTCGCAGTGCCTCCGCAAGCTGGTTTTCGGAAAGCCCGCCGACGGCGTGTTCCGGCGGCTCGATCACCGCCGGAATCCGCGGTGGCGTGTAGTTGCCTTCCGGGTCGAGAGGGTAGTGTTGTTGAATATCCTTTGGGATATCGATCAAAACCGGCCCCGGTCTGTTGCCGTTGGCCAGGGCAAAGGCTTCCCGCACTACCTCGGGGATGTCGCTGACTCGGCGCACCAGGTAATTGCGCTTGGTGATGGGCTTGGTGATGGCCACGATATCCACTTCCTGGAAGGCATTCTTGCCCAGCAGATGGGAAGGCACGTTGCCGGTGATGGCCACGAGCGGAGTGGAGTCACTCTTCGCATCGGCGATCCCGGTCACCAGATTGGTGGCGCCGGGCCCGGAGGTGGCCAGGCACACGCCGACCCTGCCGGTGGCCCGGGCGCAACCCTGGGCGGCGTGTACCGCGCCCTGTTCATGCTCGGTGCGGACGCAGCGAATGCCGAACTGTGGCAGCACGTCGAAGATTTCCAGGTTGGCGCCACCCGGATAGCCAAAAAGGATTTCCACCCCTTCGGCACGCAGGGCCTTGGCCAGAATCTGGGCGCCTCGCAAAGCCGACGAGCGCTGCTCGGGGCTGATTTCCGCGAGGGGACCTCCGCTTATGGTTGGGGTGTTTTCGTAGGTAACATTTTCCGAGGTCATAGCGAATTGGTGCTCCGGGTTTGTTTTCGGTTCCGCCGCTTTGCCGGCGGCACCCCCTGGGGGCGGTTTGGCGTGTGTTCAGTCTGCCCTGGTATTGCCTCTGACGGCCTTGCAACCCTTGCAAGTGCAACCAGTCTTGGCCGCGCCTTGCGCTTCGCGAGGGGCGTGATCAGTTCCACTATATTCGGGGTTTCGGCACTTTGGCATTGGAGTCCTCAAAATCCTTCGGCACGGAAGTTTACGCCTGGCCGTAAAAAACGGAAATAAAGTTTGTATATAGGAATGTAATTGGCATCATATAGTCGCCAATCGGTTGATTCCAGAACCCTGCGCGTAAAATTGGGTGGGGTTGCGCGCCATGGTAAAGCCACGATGATATTTGCCGGCAGGGAAACTGTTTGCTGGTGGATCAAAACGGCATCAGACGCCAGTATAGAACTGGCAAAACTCAAATGAGTACGCAATCATCACTGTTGCCCGGAAAATTTCAGCTTGACATTATAATACGTAAATACGAAAATAAATTCATAAATAAGTATTGGTTTGGGTGGTGGCCATTTCGCTATCGACTAATTTCCGATACTTGATCAGAGGTGCAAGACATGGCGAGAGTGACCTGTGTATTCAGCCCGGACGATTACCCTGGCAACACGGACGACGGGATCCGCAGGGATCTGGAGGCATTGTTTGGGTATCTATTCCCCAATGGGGAGCGAGGGGAACCCCATGCCGGCTATGCCATTTTGGCGCAGAGTCCAAAGCTGGCCCTGGGCATCGCGCGCATGTCGGACACCGTGCTGGGAGACCTGGAGTGGACGCAACGCAGGAATTTGAGGGAGCTCTCCGTGCAGGCGTTGAATCTGCACTACAGGTGTGACTTTTCCTTCCACGCCCATCTCTCCCTGGCGAGTCTTTCCGGCATCAGTGCCGAGCAACAGGCGGCTCTGCCCTACTGGCGCACCAGCTACCTATTTGATGACGAGCAGCGGCTGGTCATTGAGTACACCCTGGCCTGCGTGACGGGGGATGTCCCTGAAGATCTGTTTGCTCGGGTGGTGGATCACTTCGGCGAGCGGGGCGCGGTGGAGTTTACGGTTACCGTGGGCTGGTGGTCGTTGTGGGCGATGCTGCTCAACGCCACGCGGCCAGAGTTCATGGCGGAGCGCGCCCAGCCGCTGCCCAAGGACGGGGCAGAGCTGGACCCATGGTCGCAACGGGACTGACGGGGTATTTACCGACGGCACCGTCAGGAGCGACGGGGGTAACGAATCCTCGCCGTGACTGGTCGGCATCGAGACCCATGAGAGATTGGAACAGCACATGCGTAATACCCAGTTGATAATTGTCGAGCGCCAGGGAACGGTTCTATCCCTGGTGATCAATCGTGCTGATAAGCGCAATGCCCTAAGCTCCGCCGTGCAACGGCAATTGCAGCTGGCCCTGAAAGAGCACAGGGAGGACGCATCCATCGGTCTGGTGACGTTGCGGGGCGCCGGCGACAAGGCCTTTGCCGCCGGTGGCGACCTGGATGAGCTGGATGCCATTCGTGCCCGGGATGATGCCTACGACATGGCGCAGGCGGGCAAGCAAACGCTGGGTGCGATTCGAGATTTTCCAGCGCCGGTGGTCGCTTTCATCAATGGCGCGGCGTTGGGCGGCGGCGCGGAGCTGGCCTGTGCCTGTGACATGAGGTTTGCCGCCAGTCACGCCCGTATGGGCTTCATCCAGGCGAATTTGGCCATCACCACGGCATGGGGTGGATCGTGGGATCTGTTTCAGTTGGTGGGGCCGTCGCGGGCGCTGCAGCTGCTGTGCCGAGGAGAGTTGCTGAACGCCAGTGAAGCGTTTGGGCTGAGGCTGGTTTCAGCGATTGCCGGGGACGAACAGAGCGACTGCGAGGCATTTGAAGTGTTCATAGGCCCGATGCGGGACAAGGCGCCGCAGGTGTTGCGGGGTTACAAGAAACTGAAACAGGAATTTAGTGCCCAGCGGCCCCGGGAGTGGTATCACATCGAATCAGAAATACTTTCATCCACCTGGGTATCGGACCAGCACTGGCAAGCAGTGAAGAACGCCAAGGAGAAAAAATCGTGAGTTGCGAAGCAAAAACCGCCGTCAACTTGAATCGCCCGGGCTCGCCGACGGCGAAGACGCCATCGGGCATCGAGGTCCCGGCGCTGGTCACGAGCGACATGATCAGTCCGGAGGGGCCGGGGTTGCCGGCCCGGTTCCCATTTACCAGGGGTATCTTCGAAGACGGTTACAGAGGCCGGCTGTGGACCATTCGCCAGTATTCCGGCTTCGGTACCGCAGAGGAAACCAACGAACGCTACAAATTCCTGTTGGACAAGGGCACCACCGGGCTGTCCGTGGCGCTGGACCTGCCGACCCAGTGCGGCTACGACCCGGACGATCCCATGTCAGCGGGGGAGATCGGCAAGGTGGGGGTGTCCCTGTCGAACCTGGCGGAGGCGGAGACCCTGTTCCAGGGAATCGATCTGTCATCCATCTCTACATCCTTCACCATCAACGGAACCGCCGCCATCATATATGCCATGTACCTAGCAGTTGCGGACAAAGCCGGGGTGGCCAGGGAAAAGCTCACGGGCACCATCCAGAACGATATTCTCAAGGAGTTTGTGGCGCGGGGTACCTGGATTTTCCCAGTGCGGCCGTCCATGCGGCTGGTGGCGGACAGTATTCTCTATGCCAGGGAACAAACACCCAGGTTCAATGCCATCAGTATCGCCGGGGCCCATGTGCGCGATGCCGGCGCCAATGCCGTGGAAGAGATGGGATACACCCTGGCCAATGGTCTCGCCTATGTGGAAGAGCTGGTGAGGCGAGGGTCGGACCCGAACCAATTCGCCAAGCGGCTGAGTTTTTTCTTTTATGTGCACATGGACCTGTTCGAGGAAGTGGCCAAGTTCCGCGCCGGGCGTCGCATCTGGGCCCGCTTGCTTCAGGAGAGGTTCGGCGCAACTGATGCCAAGGCATTGATGTTTCGCTTTGGCGTGGTTTGCGGGGGATCTTCCCTGACAGCGGCGCAACCCTACAACAATATTTCCCGTGTAACCCTGGAAACCTTGGCGGCGGTGCTGGGCGGCGCCCAGTCGATCTTTACCTGCGCCTTTGACGAGGCCTTCCAGATTCCCACCGAATTCAGCGCGGAGATCGCTCTTCGCACCCAGCAGATCGTCGCCCACGAAAGTGGTGCGGCGAGGACCGTGGACCCCCTGGGCGGTAGTTACTACACCGAGTGGCTGACAGATCGCATGGAAGAGGAAATTCTCGGGGTGATGAAAGAGCTGGACGACTATGGCGGCGTGGAAAAGGCGATCCAGGACGGTTACATCCAGATGCGCGTGGCACGGAGCGCCCTCCAGAGAAAGCGCGACAAGGACTCCGGCGCGCTGGTGTCCGTCGGCGAGAACTATTTCAGGAACGAGAACGAGGCCCACGACTACGGTGAACTGTTCAGTATGGACCCGGCGGGATCCGACCGCGTTCTGGAAAAGTTGGCAAGAATACGTGATACCAGGGATAACGCGTTGGTGGCAAAAACACTGTCTGCCCTCGGAGACGTGGCCGCCAGCGATTCCACCAATCTAATGCCCTATCTGGTGGACTGTTGCCACGCCTACGCCACGGTGGGGGAGATGGTCCAGACCTTGAAGTCCTGCTGGGGTGAATTTGAAGAACCCATCCGCTTGTAAATGCCTGGAGTCCGAGCATGAGTAAGTTGACCGGTAAACGAATCGTGGTGGCCAAGCCCGGACTTGACGGGCACGACGTCGGCGCTAAGGTGGTCGCCCTGAGTCTTCGCGATGCGGGGGCGGACGTCGTCTACACGGGGCTGCGCAAGACCCCGGAATACATCGTACGCATCGCCCTGGAGGAAGATGCGGATGCGCTGGGTCTCAGTATTCTGTCCGGCAGTCACAAGGAACTGGTGCGCAGGGTGGTGGAATTGCTTGCCGCGCAGGACGCCAGTGACATCAGGGTGTTCGTGGGGGGCACCATCCCGCCACTGGAGCACCAGGCGCTGAAGGACATAGGGGCGGCGGCCATCTTTACGTCGGAGATGCGACTCGAAGATGTGGTTGACGAAATCGCCCGGGTTCTGGGCTGAAGGAGGGAGCTGCCTTGGCGTTGTTGGAATCACCAGTCGGGCCATTGAAGGGGATACGGGTGTTGGAGATCTGCCACATGCTGGCAGGCCCCTACTGCGGCATGTTGATGGCGGATCTGGGCGCGGAAGTGATCAAGATCGAATACGGCGATGGAGATATCGCCAGGGCCGTCGGTCCGGATTACGTGGGAGATCACAATGTTTACTTTTCAAGCCTCAACCGCAACAAGAAGAGCGTGCTGCTGGACTTGGCGGGAGGGGAGGGGTGGAAGACCTTCGAGGGACTCGTGGCAACCGCTGATGTCCTTATCACCAATTTGCGTCCTCGGGCCATTCGCAAGCTGGGACTCACCTACGACCGCTTGAAGCAAATCAATGAGCGTATCGTCTGCCTGGCTCTTACCGGGTTCGGTCTGGAAGGGCCGCGATCCGAGTCCCCCGCTTATGATTATGTGATCCAGGCACTCGCCGGAGTGATGATGCTCACAGGTGAGCCGAACGGTCCGCCGATGCGGGCGGGCTACTCGGTGGTGGACAATACCGGTGGCATGATGGGGGTGATAGGGGTGTTGGCCAAGATCGTTGAGGGTCAAGGCGGGCAGATTGACGTCGCTCTTTATGACATCCTGTTGTCCCAGTTGAACTACCTGGCGGCGTCCTGTCTCAATGGCGGGGAACCGCCGATGCGCCTGCCAAGCGGGGGCCATGCCCACATGGTGCCGGCGCAGATTTTCAGTGCCCGGGAGGGTTTTCTGGCGATCTTCATTTCCCATGATTCCTTCTGGGCGTCGTTTGCCAAAGCGGTGGGACGACCCGACTGGGTAGAGGACCCCCGCTTCGCCACCATGGCTGCTCGCCAACAGAATCGCACTCATGTGGTCAGTGAGGTCCAGGCCCTGTTGAATGGGAAAACCTCCGACGAGTGGGTGGAGTTGTTGCAGCCGCTGGGCATTGTTGTGGCCGGTGTCCGAACCCTGGCGGAGGCACTGGACAGTGGAGAGGTGGAAGCGCGCCGGATGATTGCTTCCATTCCCACTGCTGCGGGGGTGATCAGGCTGGTTGCCAATCCGGTCAAGATCGAAGGTTTCCGCGAGCAGTACACAGAGCCACCATTGCTGGGCCAGCACACGGCGGAAGTGACCGCAATGCTGAAATGACGACTGGCAGTCATGGGTGGCGTCGCGAGCTGTCCCGGGAAGTTAGTCGCTGTCTTGCCGCCAAGCCACTGGAAATACTCGGCAGCCCCCTGTTGTCGCCGTCCCCGCGGGTGCACCGTACGGGCTTCACCGGACCGCCAGGCGCCGGCAAGAGTACGCTGATAGGGATCTGGAGTGCCCTGAGAATGGCGCGGGGACGGAAGGTGGGCGTCATCGCGGTGGACCCCTCCAGCCCGGTCAGCGGTGGCTCCTTGTTGGGGGACCGCATCCGTATGGGGCAGGTTAGCCAGCGCAACGAATTTTTCCTGCGCTCTGTTCCCAGCTGTGGTTCCCACGATGGGTTATGCAGGAACGCCTGCGGTGTTCTGGATGTGGTTGAAGCAGCCGGTTTCCAGGATGTTGTGCTGGAAACGGTTGGCATTGGCCAGGGCGAATGTGCCGTCAGGGATCTGGTGGATACCCTGGTGGTCGTACTGGTGCCAGAATCCGGTGACACCATCCAGGCGATGAAGGCGGGTCTGCTTGAGTTGGCCGATATCTACGTTATCAACAAATCGGACCTCCCCGGCGCGGAGAGAGTCCGCCAGGAGCTGGAATCGGTGTTGCATCTTCGGCCGGCCAGGGATGACGGCTGGTCTCCGGACGTCATCAGCCTGTCCGCAACGGGCGCGGCGACGGGGCTGGCGGCGCTGGATGAAGCCATTGACGGCCATAAAGCCTTCTTGGACAGGGCGGGGCGGATGGAGGAGCGACGCCAGCGCCGGGTTCGCCAGCGTCTGGCGGAAGTTTTTGTGGCGGAATTGGCTCGGGTGCTGGGAGAAACGGGTACAGTTGCCGAAAACAACGGCCTGCTGGAAACCTACCGCAGCCTCCTGGCAAAAATGGAGCATCCGCAATGAGCGAAGACTGGTCCGCCAGTGTGGATTTGCTCTGGGGTATTTGAATTTTTCGACGAGTATACAGCCATGAACTCAAACTATCCCTCGCTCAACTTTCACCTCGGTGAAGAACTGGACATGTTGCGGGTGGCGGTGAATAGGTTTGCCCAGATTGAGATTGCGCCCCATGCGGCGCAAATTGACCGAGAAAACGCCTTTCCCATCTCGCTGTGGCACAAGCTGGGGGAGATGGGACTGCTGGGCATCACTGTCGGCGAGGAATATGGCGGCAGCGCCATGGGATACCTGGCCCATGTGATCGCCATGGAGGAAATTTCCCGGGCCTCCGCCTCAGTGGGGCTTTCCTATGGCGCCCACTCCAATCTGTGTGTCAACCAGATCTTCAGGAATGGTAGTGACCAGCAACGCCGCAGATATTTGACGGGACTGTGTTCCGGCGAGCAGGTTGGAGCCCTCGCCATGTCGGAGCCCAACGCGGGTTCGGATGTGGTGAGCATGAAATTGCGTGCCGACAGGCGCGGCGACCGGTACATCCTCAATGGCAGCAAGATGTGGATTACCAATGGTCCCGATGCCCACACCTACATCGTCTACGCAAAAACCGACCCGCAAGCGGGTTCGAGGGGCATCACGGCGTTTATTGTCGAGCGGGATTTCCCGGGCTTTACCCGTGGCGAGAAGCTGGACAAACTGGGAATGCGGGGGTCCAACACCTGTGAGCTGGTATTTCAGGACTGCGAGGTGCCCGCCGAGAATGTGCTGGGGGAGGAAGGCAGCGGCGTTGCGGTGCTGATGTCCGGGCTGGATTTCGAGCGCACGGTGCTATCGGCTGGGCCCGTCGGCATCATGCAGGCGTGCCTGGACGTGGTGCTGCCGTATATTCATGAACGCCGTCAGTTCGACCAACCCATCGGTGAATTCCAGTTGGTACAGGGCAAGATCGCCGACATGTACGCCGGCATCAATGCCAGCCGAGCTTATCTCTACGCAGTGGCCTCGGCATGCGACAGGGGCGAGGCGTCGCGCAAGGACGCAGCGGCCGTCATTCTTTATACGGCTGAATTAGCGACGAAAATGGCGCTCGATGCGATCCAGTTACTGGGGGGCAACGGATATATCAATGACTTCCCCACCGGACGATTGCTGAGGGACGCCAAACTCTACGAGATCGGCGCCGGCACCTCCGAAATTCGCCGAATGCTGATCGCCAGAGAGCTTTTCAGGGATTCAGCCTAGCCCGGGTGTTGCACAAGCGTCCTGATATTGGTGTGGTTTTGATGATATCCCGACCATCAGTTTCGACAGCTGGCTGCTCTGCCTGTTTTTTGCTCAACGATGAGGCGTTTCTGTTTTTTAGGCACAGCTCCCCCAACTCCCGTTGTTTGTCATCGTGCCGGGGCAGCACTCCGATGGGGTTATGAGGAGTTCAGGCGTAGCGCCACGTTGCGGAAGAGAGCTTAGTGCGGACAGGCACTGCTCAGCAGGATACGGATACGGCGGGTATTGCGGACGATGACCGCCCCGATTTTCAACAATGTCAGCCGGAGGGTATTTGGGTTGGCTGTCGCCAGGCGGGTAGCCCCCAGAGCCCGGCGGCGTAACCCTTCAAACAGCGTGTAGGCCAGTGCCGACAGCAATTGCTGGAACTGATTGGGCCACCAGCGGTGACTGGAATGCGGCTGGCAAACAGATCGAGCTGCTGATCCTTTATTCGGCTCTCGGTCTGTCACCCCGGGCACAGTAGGGC
>JBJHAY010000056.1:2016-13494 GCA_050485205.1 Gammaproteobacteria bacterium | reverse complement strand
GCCCGCGTCATAGTTCATCAGGTTGGGCACCACCACGCGAATGCGGCTTTGCTTGTCATCCAACATGATGGGCGTGCCACAACTCTCACAGACACACAGTTCCAGCGGCCCATTGGGATTCTGATCATTGAAGGGCATGCGCTTCAGTGTGTCGGCGCCCTGGACATTGAGGTCTCCGTGCTTGAAAAACACCACATGGGTGGTGGGCTGTCCAGTGACTCTCTTGCACACCGAGCAATGACAGGTATGGTTGTCGATTGGGTCGTTGTCAGAGTGAGAAGGATGGTGAGAGCATCCGCCCTCATATTTGTGTGACATGGTCGTTCCCCCGAACGTTGTATGATTGAAACTTGCCCGGCTAGCATAATCGGCCATGTCGGCCACGTCAAAGCCTTCGAGAGAAATATTATGGGGATCGAATACCCACACAAGCCATGAGTATCCCCCGCCATCAACAGCTTACCCGCCGTCGCATCCTGACCCTGGCCTGGCCCATCATTCTTGCCAATGCCTCGGTGCCATTGTTGGGTCTGGCCGATACAGCGGTGGTCGGTCGCTTCGCCAGTCTGGAAGACCTGGGAGCGGTGGCATTCGGCAGCGTCATCTTCAGTTTCGTCTACTGGGGCTTCGGTTTCCTGCGCATGGGCACCACTGGCTTCACCGCTCAGGCATCGGGCGCCGGGGATGAACTGGAGGTGAGGGCGGGGCTGTGCCGGGCGCTGCTGATGGCCTTGGTGATCGGCCTGGCCTTGCTCATCCTGCAGTTGCCCATCCGCCAGTTGGCGCTGTCGCTGATGGGCGGGAGTGAAAGTGTCAGCACGCTGACCGCAAGTTATTTCTCGGCCCGCATCTGGGGGGCTCCCGCAGCACTGGGGCTGTTTGCGCTCATGGGGGTGCTGATCGGGCTTGGCCAAAGTCGGCGCCTGCTGGTGCTGCAACTGTTTCTCAATGGACTGAACATTCTGCTTGATGTGGTTTTTGCCGGTTATCTTGGCATGGGCGCGGTGGGAATTGCTCTGGGCACGGCGCTGGCGGAATGGAGCAGTCTGCTGCTGGGAGGTGTGATGGTGTGGCGTTTGCTGCGGCAGCGACGCCGCGATGATTCGCCGTTCATTCCCCGCCAGCGCCTGGGAGACATGGCCAAGTGGCGCCATACCCTCTCCGCCAACACCGACATCATGATCCGCACCCTGCTGCTGGTGTTCGGCTTTGCCTGGTTCGTGCGCCTGGGCGGCAGCTTTGGTGACGAGGTGCTGGCGGCCAATCATATTCTGCTGCAACTGATTTCCTTCTCTGCCTTCTTCCTGGATGGCTTCGCCTTCGTGGCGGAAGTGGTCAGTGGCGAGGCCGCCGGTGCCGGCAGACGGCGGCGTTTCGATCTGGCGGTGCGGCGCAGCACGGAACTGGCGGCAGTATGCGCCTTGGCCCTGGCCCTGTTGGTATTGCTGATGGGTAAGCTGGCCATCACTGCCATGACCACCCATGACAGTGTGCGCCTGCTGGCAGCGGCCATGCTGCCACTGACGGCCTTGTACATTTTGCTGTCTTTCGCGGCCTTTCAACTGGATGGCATTTTCATCGGCACCACCCGCACCCGGCAGATGCGCAATGCGGCAGTGGTGTCCACCAGCGCCTTTCTGGTGGCCTCGACAGTGTTGGTGCCCTGGTTTGGCAACCAGGGCCTGTGGCTGGCTTTCGTGCTGTTCGTTGTGGCGCGGGCCATGGCGCTGTGGTGGCACTATCCAGCACTGCGCATGTCCATCGGCACGGCCGCGGAAGGAGGGCAGGTGCCACACCATGGCTGATATTGTATTAACATTCCATTATTGTGCCCCGCGCACAACAGCGTCATTTCAATCATGTGCCAGGGTGCCGATCAGATAGTCTTCCATCATTGCCCAGGCCTCCGGGCTGTGATCACTGCCATAACCCTTGGTTTCCATGCCCTCGGTGGCTTCCTCGCCGCACCAGGACTCCATCAACTGCGGTGGGGTGGGGTGCATGGGGATGTAGTTGCTGAAGTCGTAGACATTGCCGCGAATGGCCATCCAGCAGTCATCCAGGGTGGCGTGGTTGGCGACTTCCTCCAGGGTGAAGGATGGCAGGTCGTCGGCAGCCATCAGCGCCGGAGCGGCAGCGGCAAGACAGAGGGACAAGGTGACTAGCGGACCTTGGCCCACTATTAGCCGGGATAGGCGCTTGCTTGGTATTGGCATGAGACGGTACTCCTTGAGTCGATGGATGGTGTCTGGTGAGAGAAGTATTGAGAGCTGCATCAAAACTGTTTCTGGTAACTCATGGTGAGCCAGGTCACCCGGTAATGGGGAGGTGCCTGTCCCATCAGCAACACACTGGCAACGGCGTCGGCGGCAATGCCCAGGCCGAAATCCTCGCTGCGGTAGCGTTCCCGTTCCAGGGCGAGGCGCACCGAGGAGTCACTGGCCCAGTAATACCGCGCTGACAGGGTGAGGTTGTCGAGCCGGGTTTCCAGGCTGGGCAGCGCCGCGCTGGCAAGGCCGGGTCCGGCACTGGGATCAAGATCGCCATGGGAGCGGGAATGGCTCATCTGCAGGGACAGATCCACCTGTCCCGGCGGCTGCCATTGCCACAGCCGTGGTTGCAGATGTTCCAGGTCGACGCTGGCGCCGAAGGTCACGAAGCTATCCCTGGCCGCCAGTTGCCAGTTGCGGGCCGGATCAAGCACATCGGCCGGCACATTGCCACGGAAGGAGCGGCCACTCTGGCGGTTGCGGTATTGTTCGCGGTTGATGAAGGCCGACAGTCTCAGGTCGTCGCTGACGGCAAGGGCGCTGTCCAGGGTGGCGGACAGCATTTCACTGTGGTTGAGTCCAAAGAAGCCACTGGGGTACTGGTCGCGGTTGTGGCTGAGGGTGGTGCCGAAGCTGAGGCGTTCAGTGGGATACCAGTCGGTTTGCAGGCGCCATTGATCGCGGTCGCGGTCGCTCAGGTTGTACTTGCGCAGCAGGGAGTGGTTCTCGAAGTCCTCGGCGTCGATGCTGCCCGGCACGTGAGTGGCAAACAGTGGGCGATTTCCCACGTAATCGCCGGCGCGGCGCCGCAGGTGACGGTAATCCAGGCTCAGCGCCAGGCTGTCCAGGCTGGTGTTGCGCAGGCCGATTCTGAATGTTTGTTCCTCCATGCGGATGATTTCCTGGAAGTCCCGCTCCGTGTTGGTGTATTCGTAACCACCTTCCAGGCGCAGCCCCTGGCTCAGACGGTAGGCGGCATCGCTGCCGGCCCTGGTTTCCCGCAGGCCATAGGGGCGGTTGAGACGGGCATCGATGAAGGACTGCTGCGGCACGGCGTCGCCACGGATGCGCTGATAGGCCTCGATGGGAGTGCGGTTGTCGCGTTCCCGGTATCCCAGGCGCGCGGCCAGGTTCAGTCGGGGCAGGGGACGGGCGTTGAAACGCAGGTTGAGGCGCGAGGTATCCACCCGGCCCGCCAGC
Organism: Gammaproteobacteria bacterium; assembly: GCA_050485205.1. Classification (GTDB taxonomy): domain Bacteria; phylum Pseudomonadota; class Gammaproteobacteria; order Pseudomonadales; family Pseudohongiellaceae; genus JAVVEZ01. The sequence continues at coordinate 10,024 of JBJHAY010000056.1, read as the reverse complement.
GAGGTGCGTGGCAGGGCTTCGCTGGCAATCAGCATGGGATTGATGCTGTAGGGCAGGAAGCTGTCATTCTGGGTTTGCCGCCCCAGGGCCGCGTCCATGGAGAGGCGCATGCTGCCCGGCAGCACCAGGCTGCCGTTGGCGATGATCTGGTGGGCCTGGTTGCCGGGCTCCAGCGCCAACTGGTTGATGCCATCGGGAAAACCGGTACCTGCCGCCCACTGCGGGTGCTGGCCGTAGACCGTGGGCCAGCTCAGGGCGCGGGCGCCGTTGCGGAAGAAGGAACCCTGATAGCCCATGTGCCAGCGCAGGGCATCACCGCCATAGGTCATGCCCAGTGAGCCGATATGGGTTTCATAATCAATCGGTGCCGGCAGCAGCAAGGCACGGGAATTGCCGCCGGTGGCGCCGGTGACCGCGCCCAGCGCGCGGGTGCCGGTAACCCGGTCGCGGCGGAAGTCGGTATTGAGGGTCCAGGCCGGATTCAACACCCGCTTGTAGTCCAGCACCAGGCTATGGCGGCGTTGGCGCAGATTCACATCCACCAGGTTTTCATTCAGATTGAGCATGCCGCTGGTGGCGGCGGCATTGACCTGCCAGCCCTGGGGCAGGGTGGGATTGGCGCGGCCGGCGCCACGCATGGGGCTGCGGGTGTCATCGAAGGCATAAGTGGGAACCCCTCGGTAATCCAGGCGCAGGCGTTGCGTGCCCTGCTGACCGGCTTCCAGCAGCAGGCGGCCGGTGCCGAGACCGAGACGTTCGGCCTCCGCGCGCCAGTAGCCGGTGTCGCCACTGTTGGCGTCGGGCACGGCGCGCAGGTTGAAATCCAGGAAGGGCACGGCGCCCTGGCTCTTGACCCCGGCGTAGTTGCCGAAGCGGTAGCCATCCTGGTTCAGATAGCCGCTGTTCACCTGCACCTCGCCTTCCACCTCGGCGGCGTTGGCGGGACTCAAGCTTGCCCCCAGGCACAGGGTGAATATGGCTGAGCCCAGCAGTGAGCCTTTGCTATGTTGGAAGGGGGGCAAGAGCTTGCACCCGCGTGGTCTGCTGCTGTTTCTGCGCTTGGTGTCAGGCTTGTCCACCGTGCTCATTTCCACCTCACCTGGTCAGACCCGCCCCAGAGGGGTGGTTGGAGCCGTGAACCTGGAAATGACAGTTGGCGCAGTCCCTGCCCAGCAGGTTGGCGGAGGCGCCTCGGGGTGGGATGCCCACACCACTCTCGGCATTGCTGGGATGGAAGGGGGCGAGATGGCACTGCTGGCACAGAAACGGCGTGCGTGCCTGCAACAGGCTGCGGTGGTTGGAGCCATGGGCCTTGTGGCAATTGCTGCAATCCTCCGCCACCGGGGCGTGCTCCCACAGGAAGGGGCCGCGTTTCTCCGCATGGCAGGTATAGCATTGTTCATTCAGGGTGGGCTGGATCAGCGCGGCAGGGCCGGGGCCGCCGTGGGCGGCATGGCAATCCGTGCACACCATCTGCCGCGAGCGCATGGGATGGCTGGAGGCAAACAGCATCTCCGCCTGCTGGCGCTGGTGACAGCCGAGACACTGGGTATTTTTGCCCTCGAAGGTGAGGGCCTGATCCACGGCGTCATGCAATTTGTGGCAACCGGCGCAGCTGACTTCGGCAAACTCATGCACACTGCCGGGCCAGAAATGGCCGGTATCGGTTTCGTGACAGCCCAGGCAGACCGCATCCTGTTGATGGGAAGGGGTGCGGCGGTCGAAGACCATGGCAGTAGGTGGGCGTCGGCCTTCGGCATCCAGACGCATGTGGGCCTGGCTGGGGCCGTGACAGGATTGGCAGCCTCCCTGGCCCTCGGCAAAGGGAGAAGCGGCATTGCCGACAAAGCCGTGGGCGCCGTGGAGGATGCTTTCACCTCCCAGATCCCCCGCCGAGGAATGGCACAGCAGGCAGGTGGTGGGATCGTTGGGCACGTAAGTGGCATCGGGGTCGAAAACCGGCTGGGACCAGGCCATGGCACTGAGGGCGCCAAGTCCAAGGATCAGCAAGCATTTGTTGAGCAACCCCATTAACCCGCCAACATTCATTCCATGCTCCTTTGAGCGGCTGTCAGAAAAAACAACGACAGTTGAGAAGGTGGCCATGCACTGCCGTTGATACCAATGGTCACACCTGGGGAGGAAGCATAGGAATTTTTGCTTTTGATGTCCATTGAGCCGGGAGGCGCAATTGACCCTGGTCATGGAAGGTATGAATGACATAAAAGGCGGATGCGGTGCGGGATGGCTAGGCTGGACCCTTGTTGCGGGCCAAGACTATACTGCCCGACAGATCAGTCCCATGCCTGCCGGATATCATGCCAAGGAGAAACTATGCCCATTGCCACTGTGTTCAGAAGAGTACCCTTGTTGGCGCTGTTGATCTGCTGCCTGCTGCAGGCCGGCCTGGTGCAGGCACAAAGTCAACACTATGGACCAGGTGACATCATCAGTCAGGAAGTCTTCCTGAGCGATGAAGCCGGTACCCAGGCAAGTCTGCGGGCGCTGCTGGCGGAACATCCCGGCCAACCCACGGTGCTTTTCATCTTCGGCGGCGGTGACATGGGCTTCGGCATGCCTGGCCACTTGTGGTGCCCGGACTCCTTCGAGGACACCCACATCCTGCGCACCTTGGTAGGCAAGTATCAGGATCAGGGGGTCAATTTCATCGCTGTGGCTTCGGCACCGGTGTATCACTCCCAGGTGATGGGGTTTCCGGCGAGGGTGTTCCTGGATGCCGCCGAGGACAGCAGCGACTACCAGGGAGCCGCCCAGGCTTTCATCGACAGCACCCTGGCGTCCATGACAAGCGGCATTCTGCCGATCAAGCCTTACTTCGATCTGAGGCTGCAACTGATGCTTAGCCGTGCCGACAATCTGCTGCCGGGGCCGGGTTTTGGTGCATTGCAGGATTGGCATGGCGCCTTCCGCGCCGAGGATGAAAGCCAGTTCTACGGTGTGCCGTCATTCTGGATTCTGTCTTCGGAAGGCGAAGTGCTGAGTGAGCCGTTCCGCGGCAATATCTACCATCCCCATGGGGGAGAGGTGCGGATCAATTACAGCTACGCTGATATCGATGCCAGCCTGCGGGCTCTGCTTTCGGATTGATTTCGTCATTGCAAGGCCCCGTCAGTGTGGCTTTCTGCCGCGCTGACGGGGTCATGTATCGTTGGCCTCAGGCGCTCGTTTGTGGTGCCCAAGTCAAGGTGCAGATGCCTCAGGCGTCTCCCCACACCTCATTGGCGGTCTCCACCACCAGGCGCAGCTTGGCAATCTGGTCCGCCACAGTGACTTCGTTACCATGTTCAGTGCTGGCGAATCCACATTGGGGCGAGAGACAGAGTTGGTCCAGCGGGGCGAAGCGGGCCGCTTCTTCAATACGACGCTTGAGGCTGTCCTTGCTTTCCAGCTGACCGGTCTTGCTGGTCACCAGGCCCAGCACTGCGTGCTTGCCCTTGGCCAGGTAACGCAGGGGCTCGAAGTCACCGGAGCGGGCGTCATCGTATTCCAGGAAGTAGGCATCCAGGTCGGTGCCACCCAACAGGGCTTCCGCCACAGGATCATAGGCGCCTTCGGCGGCGAAGCGGCTCTTGAAGTTACCACGGCAGAGGTGGATGCCCAAGGTCATGTCGGCGGGTTTGTAGGCCGCCACCTTGTTGAGCAGGTCGGCATAGCGACGGGTCAGTTGGTCCGGATCGTCACCGCGCTGACGGGCGGCTTCGCGCATTTTCTCATCGCAGAGATAGGCCAGGTTGGTGTCGTCCAACTGCACATAGCGGCAGCCGGCCTGGTACAGGGCCTGAAGTTCCTGGCCATAGACGGCGGCCACGTCATCATAGAAGTCAGGGTCGAGGACGGGATAGGCGGTTTCGCTGATACCGGCGCGACCACCACGGAAGTGCAACATGGTGGGCGAGGGAATCGCCACCTTGGCCACCAGGCTGGCATCACCGGTGGCGGCAACTGCGTTGTTGAGGAAAACAAAGTCTTCCACCTGCACGCCCTTGGGGTTGCTCAGCTTGCCAGTGACCCGGAATACCGGGGGGGTGAGGGTTTCCCGGCCATCCGGGCCGCGTTCGATCCTGGGATATTCAGTAGTAACGCCTTCCAGGTGGGCAAGGAAGTCCAGATGGAAGTAGGCGCGGCGGAACTCACCGTCGGTGATGGCGCGCAGGCCCACTTCACGCTGCAAGTCCACCGCCTCGCGAATAGCCTTGTCCTCTACCTGGCGCAGGGCGGCCGCGTCGATTTCCTTGTTGGTGAAGCGGGCGCGGGCTTCCAGCAGATAAGCCGGACGCAGCAGGCTGCCGACGTGATCGGCGCGGAAAGGAGGGCGGGAGAGACGGGGAGCCGGGGTGGGCTTGGTGGCTAGCATTGACAATTTCCTCTTTAACTTTGACTACTGATATCTGGATGATAATTTCAGTGGCGCTTATGATCCTGTGATTGAGTTATAAGTTCAATTTATTTATTCTTATGCACCTCATAAGAACTACTAAACAGACAGGTTGGTACAGGGCTTATGCGCACCCCCATCGAAATCCGTCACCTCAAGGCCATCTCCTCGCTGGCGGCCACCGGCAGCCTGACCCGGGCTGCAGATCAATTGGCGCTGACGCAGTCCGCGCTGTCACAACAATTCCGGCAACTGGAAGATCACTACGGCATTGCCCTGTTTGAACGTAAAAGCCAGCCCTTGCGTCTGACGCCGGCGGGTGAGCGCCTGTTGAATCTGGCCCGTGACACCCTGCAGCGCCTGGATGCCGCTGATCGCGATCTGATGCGCATCGCTGGTGGCGCCAGTGGCAGCTTGCGCATAGCCGTGGAGTGCCACAGTTGCTTTGACTGGTTGATGCCAGCCATGGACCTGTTGCGGGCTGAATGGCCGGAAGTGGAGCAGGATCTGGTATCGGGCTTCACTCCGGACCCAGTGGCGCTGCTGGTGGAAGGGGATGCCGACTTGGCGGTTCACACCGAGCCGGATGCCCGCAAGGGCATTGCCTATCATGCCCTGTTTGACTTTGAAATGGTGGGCTGCTGCTCGCCGCGCCATACCCTGGCCGGCAGGCCCTGGCTGGCGCCGGAGGATTTCGCCAATCAGACACTGATCCACTACCCGGTGCCGGATACCCAGTTGGATGGCATCCAGCGCTTTCTGAAACCGGCCGGCATCACCCCTGGCGCACGCCGTACCGCGGAACTCACCGTGGCCATCGTGCAACTGGTGTCCAGCGGCCGCGGCCTTGCCATGCTGCCCAACTGGAGCGTACAACCCTATGTGGAACGGGGTTACATCAAGGCCCTGCCACTGAGCAAGCATGGCACCTGGTGCCGTCTTTATGCCGCCACCCTTGAGGATGCTCCGGTGTGGGTGAATCACTTCCTGGGCTTGGTAAAAGAGTCCGCCCCGGCCACGCTGCCGGGGATAAGGCCTTGCTGACAGGCAGCGCCATGGGCAACATTCGGATTATTGTTCAGCGCCCTCGCAGCGCAAGATAGAGATTTCTTGCAGCCTCGGCTGTTCTCGGGCCGAAGCAAGACTCCAAATGCTGGTAGATTCTTGTACGCAAGGGAAGCGGGTAATAGCGGCGTGTGAATTCCTCTATCCGCGCCTTGTTGTAATTTTGCTGCCACCAGCCATCACCCAGGGGATCAAACAGCGGGGAGGATGTCCTTCTGAAAAAGGAGGTAGAGACGACGGTGTCAAGGTGCTCGAACATGTCATCTTCCGCAATGAACTCATGCAACTGGTTGATGGTGGGTATGTGGATGTCATCCAGGATGAGCAAACCGTCGGCTTCAAGATGGGGATAGAGGAAGAAATATTCCATCTGAGGGAAGGGAAAGCCATGGGGACCATCCAGGAATATCAATTGCAGGGGCTGTTGAAACCGGTAAGCAGGCAGTGTTGCCTGGGTGGGGCCCAGGATGAACTCGACAGCTGCCTTGTTGAGCAAGGGGCTTGTGAGTACTGCGGCGTAGCTCAGATTGGGTTCATCATCGACACCATCCAGGGTGAAGACACGGTGATGGCCACTGAGGTGTGAAAACAACAATGTGGACTTGCCACACCCGGTTTCCACAGAATGTTTAATTTCCATCCGGGTGGAAAATTCATATGCGGCTTGCAGTACATCACCGGCAATTACGCCAGCATCATGAAAGTCGTCTGGTAATTCGCTGATTTTCCTGACCAGGCTTTTGATATCCGAGGCATCCATTCTGGTTTCCTTTCTCACAGGGGGCTATTTTGCAATACCAGGGGAGCTTTGTCAGGTGCAGTATGCCGTTCTGTAAAAATGTGCAAAAAAAGAGAGTTTCTGCCCAGGGCCGTGGCACTTGGCCTGACGGCCCGCTATGATGGGGTCTTGCCCGTTAGAGCCATTGTGAAAATGGCCAATGTAGCCACAAAGAGACAGAGGGGAGAACCAGTCATGTCCAGACCCAAACTTTCATGCCTCACAGGCGCCGCGATACTGGGCGCCAGTCTGTTTGCCTCGGCACTTGCCCAGGCCCAACCTGATTTCAGTGGCGCCTGGACCACCTATCGCGGCACTGTCGGTGCCGGTGCCTTTGCCGCCCCCCAGGGGGAAATGAAATTGACTCCCCAGGCCGAGGCGGCCCGCCGCGACTATCTTTCCATTACCGATGGCACTGACTATGCCCCTGGCAATTCCTGTGTGGGTTATGGCATGCCTGCGTCCATGCTGGGTTCCGGCGGCTATCCCATGGAGATCATCCAGCGCCCCGAGCAGCTTTTTGTCATCTATGAGGCCCATAACGAAATTCGCCGCATCTACATCGGCGATGAAGCGCGGGACCCTGCAAAATTCTTCCCGGAAAGAAACGGTTATTCCACAGCCCGTTGGGAAGGCGACCGCCTGATCGTGGAAACCACCCGCCTCAAGACCCAGGTCGATACCCGCTACCCTCACAGCAATCAGGCGACCGTCCGCGAGGAATATTATCTGGACGAGCCATTGCCGGATGGCACCCGCGTGCTGGCGGCAGAGTTGACCATGCATGATCCCCTGTGGCTGGAGGAACCCTTTGTCACCACCAAGCGCTGGCAGCAGCTGGCGGACTATCATGTGCTGACCTATGAGTGCTCAGAGCCCAAATGGCTGGATGAACTGGAAGAGTTGTACCGGGATGCCAATCTGCCATTCGTGCAGGAATGACACAGGTCAGAGAACAGAACCAGAATAGAGAACTGCATAGCCTGCATAAAGAAGAGAAGAGAGGAGTCATCGTGCGTAAATTACTTATCCTGTCCGCAAGCCTGCTGCTAGCCCTGACCCAGATGCCCATTGCCCTGGCTCACCATTCCGCCGCCATGTTCGACTTCCGCAACACGGTGGTGGTGGAAGGCAAGGTGATCGAGGCGCGTTTTGCCAATCCCCACATGAAACTGGTGCTGGAAGTCACCGATGATGCCCGCGGTACCCGCAATATCGAGTTCGAGGGCCACAGCCGCAACAACATGCTGCGTCAGGGCCTGACCCCCGACCTGTTTGCTGTGGGTGACACCATCGCCATCCGCATCGCGCCCATGCGCAATGGCGATGATGGCGGTTATGTCACTGCGGTGCGCGCGCCGGATGGCACTGAAGTCGGCAATGTCACCGGGGCTGACTAAAGCCTACCTGCCCCTCCTGATAATAATCCGGCTTGCATGGATTGCTAGTGGAGCAGCCTACAAGCCGGCCCCTTCCGCTATCCTGGCCGCGATCGCACAGGACTCGGCCACTTTCAGAAATCGACTTACCGCATCCTGGCCGATGACATAGGGATGAGGGCTGCCGGGCTGACGTTGCTCAAGCAGTGGCAGCTTCACCGTGGTGCCGTCGTAGGCGGTGTGATTCGACAACAGGATATCGGCGCCGGCAATGGCGGTCATGGCCTGGAAGTGCACGGCTGACTGCGCATAGTCCCGCAGGCGCAGATCACGCGGGTCGTCCGGCGAGTCACGGAAGTTGAACAGCGTGCCACCCCACAGGGCCGCCAC
>JBJHAY010000056.1:0-2006 GCA_050485205.1 Gammaproteobacteria bacterium | reverse complement strand
CCACATGGGGTACCCCATTGTCATGCACCGGCAGCAAGGTCGACAGGGTGCCGTGGGTGTGGCCAGGCGTCAGGTAGGTTGTTACGGTGGCACCACCGAGTGTGATGCTAAAGCCGTCATCAGCCACGATATCCCTGGAGGCCTTTTCAGGGGCATTGGAGTTTTCGTAAAGCTGCCAGTCAGCCTCTGACATGATGACCCGCGCACCATGGCGCTGCAGAAAGGCGGCGCCACCGGAGTGGTCGCCATGGGCATGGCTGATGATCAGGTAGCGGATCTCACCTGGGTCTATCCCGAGTTTTTGCAGGCCGCCGATGACCTCTGCTTCAACGGAATAATCGAAGATGGCATCCACCAGGATGATACCCTCCGAGGTGCGCAGCCCCCAGACCGAAAAGCCGGTCTGTCCCAGAAAAAACAAGTCATCAAAAACCCTGGCGGGTTCGGCGTACCATTCCCGTTCAGGGTCTGTTACCGGCAGGGCTGCCGGTACCTGGTCCGTGACCGGTGCCGCGCCAACGGTCGTGATCGGTCCTTCGCACAGGCGGCCGAAAACAAAGGCGTGGTCGCTGCCGGCAAAGGCTCGGGCTGCTTCCACATAGGACAGCACGGCATCGGCCGGCGTCTGGGCAGAGGAAAGGATGGGTAGGCAGGCCAGCACACAGGCAGGCAGGAGTGAAGCAGATGACCATGGTTTCATATATCCCCCTCGTTGTTTTTATTGTTATTGTTGGACATCTGGAACTGACGTAACAATCATACGTGTCAAGATAAGCCGGGTAAACTGTGCCGCCAATGAAAAACGGGGCCAATGGCCCCGTTTTGTTTTGCTTGGTTGCTGGGCCGAGGCTCAGAAGGTGACATTCAGGCTCATCTGATAGCGACGGCCAAAGATGTCATAGTTGTTGCTGACAGCCTGGGAACCACCCCTGGTGCCATAGCTGGGCTGAATTGGCGGATGGCGGTCGAACAGGTTGTTGACGTTCAATGCCAGGCGCCAGGTGCCCCCGCTTGCCAGATCACCGTTGTAGCCCAATTGCAGGTTGGTCATGTTCATGGACGCAATGTCGTTCCTGTCCACGTCACGGCCCACTTGCCAGTTGGCATTGATGATGGCCCTGGGAATATAACGCTGCTGCAGCTGAACACTGTAGGGACCAACGTTATAGGTACCAGTGATGTTGCCGGTAAAGTCCGGCGTGCCGATGGTGCCCGAGGTATTCAGGCCCGAGGTGGCGCCGAAGGGGATGTTGGCCCGCTCCCGCACATAGCCTCCCAGGAAGCGCACGTTGATGGACTCGTTCTGGCCTTCGAAGAAGTTGACTTCTGTCCTGTAACCCAACTCGTAGTCGATACCATTCACCCTGGCCTGGGCCACGTTCAGCGGCACGTTGAAGATACGGCCGATGAAACCCGAGGCAGGATCGCGTTCGATCTGTTGACAGAGGCTTGGCGCCACGCCAGATTCGCAGTCGTCCACAATACGCTGGATGCCCAAGGTGCCGACTGCATCACTGATCTTGATGTCATACCAGTCGGCGGACATTCTCAAACCAGGAATGAAGGAAGGCTGATACACCAGGCCCGCCACCACGGTATTGGCTTTTTCCGGTACCAGATCGGGGTTGCCGCCGGATACCGTAGTGATCTGGAAGTTAGTGTTGTTGAACCTTGGGTCATTCACGGCACCACCGCCTCCCTGGGCGTCGAAACGCTCGGAGAACGTGGCTTCACGAACGTCACGGGACTTGGTGGCACGGAAGCGCAGATCCTCGAACAACTGGAAGTCCAGGCCCAGCTTCCAGGCATCAATGCGGCCGATGTTGGAATAATGCGAGGACCGATAGGCGGCGCTGCCGCCCAGTGCCTGCTGGCCAGAACCTGATTCCCAGATCGGCACGTTCACCTCACCGAACCATTCCCAGACATCATAACCACCCGATACATGGGGCACGGTGGAGAATTGATGCAGGTTGGCGCTACCGCCGGTGAATCCAGGTGGGACG
>JBJHAY010000055.1:0-13541 GCA_050485205.1 Gammaproteobacteria bacterium | reverse complement strand
CCCGGGACTCGGCCCTTGCCACTTATTTTGCATCACAGCACAAACCACTGAACCCAGATGGAACCACTGGTCGCGAGCAGGGCTCGCTCCTACAGGGCTGTGCGGAAGCCGATGTGAGAGGTGCCAAGGCCCTTGCTCTGGGCCTGGCGCGCTTCCGGCCGATAGCGCATGCAGTAGTTGGGAGCGCATAGATAGGAGCCGCCCTTGATCACCGCCACTGCCTCCCCAGGCTGGTTGGGATCGTACCCTTCGGGAAAGGAATCCTCCGCTTCTGCAGCATGACCGTGGTAGTACACACTGGCGGTCCACTCCCAGACATTGCCGATCAGGTCATGCACGCCCAGTTCATTGGGCGGGTAACACCCCACCGGCGCGGTGCCGCTGAATCCATCCGCGGCTTCATGCTGAAAGGGGAAGAAACCCTGCCAGGTGTTGGCGACATAGGTTCCATCCGCCAGGCGGTGCCGGCTGGACTGGGCGGCGAACTCGAATTCCGCCTCCGTGGGCAGTCTGTGCCCTTTCCACTGAGCATAGGCTTCGGCATCCTCATAGGCCACATGCACCACGGGATGCCATTCGCGACCATCCAGATTGCTGTCCGGGCCCTCGGGATGGCGCCAGTTGGCCCCCGGCACGAAACGCCACCACGGCGCCCATGGGTCGTATTGTTCTCCGCTGCGGGGAGGCATGAACACCGCTGAACCCGGCAGCCGCTGCTCAACGGGCATAGCAGGGTCATCACTGCCCCGCTCCGCCAGAGTCAGATAGCCAGTGGCCTCGACAAAGGCGGCAAACTCCGTGTTGCTCACTTCATAACGACTGATCCAGAATCCTTCCACTTCGCGGCTGTGAGCCGGCCCTTCCTCGAAATAAGCATGGTCCGCGCCCATGGTAAAGGTGCCACCAGGCACCCACACCATGCCAAAAGAGTCTGCCTTTCCATGGCTCGGCACATGGCAATCGAAGCCACTGGTGGCCAGTGGATTGAAACGGGCCAGGTTGCCATCCGCCAGCAATTTGAGACCAAGCAGAAGCGAGACGCCCAACATGACTGCCAACCCCAGATTGATCGCCGCAGTCCCGCGCATCAGTAGATCACCCCGTTTTCCACTTCATAGCGATTCCAGAGTAACAGCATCTCCGTCAATTTCTCAGGATTCTCCGCCGCCAGATCGTGGCGCTCCATGGGATCATGCGCCAGGTTGAACAACATCCAGCGCGCCTCCTGGCCTGCCGCGGCATCCCAGGTGATTTTCCAATCCCCCTGGCGGATTGCCCGGTGGCCATAGAGTTCCCAGCCAGTGTACTCTGTGTCGTCATGGACTGCCGCCCTCACCCCCGTGAGTACCGGCAGCAGGGACCTGCCCTTTACCGGCAGGATCTCTTCTCCCCGATACAGGGTGCCTGGATGCGAAGTGCCCGCGAGAGCCAGGAAAGTGGGCAGGATGTCCATGACGGTGCCAAAGGCGGCGCTGCGGGCACCTGGAGCCACCATGGGCCTGTAATGAACAAACGCCGGCACCCGGATGCCACCTTCAAAGGCGGTGAACTTGTGACGCCTGAACGGCGCAGCGCTGGCGCTGGCCCAGTCGGGGCCGTACATGATGTAGGAAGTGGCGGTACCGATGTTGTCCAGGCTGTTGTCATACTCACGGCCGACATAGTTGCTGATGGGAGGCGCCAGATCCCGTCTGCCGGGTTCAGGGCCATTGTCGGAAATAAACATGATGAAGGTATTGTCGAACTCCTCGATATCTTTCAGATAGTCGATGACCTGCCCGATATAAATATCGAGGTCGCTCACCATGGCGGCGTAGACTTCCATCTTGCGTGCTTCTTCCGCCTGTTGCAGGGGGGGCAATGCGCTCCAGCGCGTGCTCCAGTTGGCCTCGTCCATGGGCTCGGCATCCTCCGGGATCAGACCAATCCGGCGCATGCGTTCGAAACGCTGGTGATACAACACTTCATAGCCTTGGTCATACCAGCCACGGAAACGCTCCACCGATTCGCTGGGAGCCTGCAATGGCCAGTGTGGCGCGGTGTAGGCGAGATAGGCAAAGAAAGGCTTGCCATCATCCCTGTCCTGCTCGATATACTGGATCATTCGTTCTGTATAAAAATGCGTGCTGTAGAAATCATCGCCCACCTGGACCAATTCATCTCCATCCCGGTAATCGGCGAGCTGCGGACCGCGCCAATCCCAGCTACCCAGATGAGCTGCTCCGTCCAGTGACACAAAGGATCGTTTGAAGCCACGGGCCCGTGGCCCGGTCTCAACACTGGCGCCAAGATGCCACTTACCCGTCATGTAAGTGTTGTACCCGGCATCGGTCATCAGATCCGCTAGGCTGGCGACACGAAAATTGAGATAACCCAGATAGCCCGGTTGCCCTTGGTGATCATCGCGCACCGGCGCACTCATGATGCCCAACCCGGCCAGGTGGTTGTCGGTGCCCGACATCAACATTGACCGGGTGGGGGAACATGTCATGCTGGCGTAAAAATCAGTCAGCAGCAGACCGTTGGCAGCCAGGACATCGAGATTGGGGGTAGGAATTTCACTGCCGAAAATGCCGAGATCGGCATATCCCAGATCATCGGCCACAATCAGCAAGATGTTGGGAGCACGGTTCTCGCGGCCCGCTTCGATGGTTTCCGGCTCCGCGCCGCAGGCAAGCAAGCCCAGGCACATCATGATGATCAACACGCGTGTTGGCATAACGACATTCTCCTTGCTGTCAGCGGTTATTGCTTGCCTTCCATGGATGGATAAAGTGTCATTTCCACGACTTTGACTGGCGATAATAGCAAAATTTTTGTACCCTTCTGCAATTGGACAGGGACAAGCCCAAAAAACAACAGCAGGGACCGCGAAGACATGGCGCCAACCAAATGTGGCGAAACGCCATGCCGATTGACCAATTAAGTGCAACGACGGTACCCGGATCACCACAAATCCGGACACCCCAACCAATAATCAACAGTTTTCTACTCTACAAGGGGGAGCAAGTGCAGTTTTTTAAGAAATCCCAACTATCCCTGATGACAGCGCTGGCACTGCTGTTGTCAACCAGTGTGGTGGCACAGCCGCCCAACTTTCCCAAGGAGGACGATCCTCCTCCACCGCGCAATGCCGATGGCCGGATCATTCTTGGTTCTGTGCCCGGTGATGAAGGCTCCTGGAACGGTTTCGGTTCGCGACCGATGCTGATCGAGCTGGATGAAATTCCGCGTGGCTCCATCATCGTCAACACCCCGATGGAACAGCTGGAGCAATATCCCCAGCGCTTTCCCAAGATCAAGTACACAGAAGTACCCTACAAGCCCTGGGCCAAGGCCCTGTTCGAGGCCCGCTCGCGCACACGCTTCGAGCCCTACACCCGCTGCAAGCCAGGCCCTGGTGCCCGCGAGGTGGCCACTGCCTATGGTACCGAATTCGTGGAGTTTCCCGACCAAGAGCTGATTTATCTGTTCCCTGTCGGCGGACCCCGTCACTTCCGTGTCATCTACATGGATGGGCGCTCACACCCGGAAAACCTCAATCCTTCCTACCACGGCCACTCCATCGGCCATTGGGACGGCGATACCCTGGTGGTGGAAACCGTTGGTCTCAACGAAAAGACCTGGTTTGACGCCGAAGGCTCTCCGCATACCGACCAGTTGCGGTTGGAAGAACGCTTCACCCGCGTCACCTACAATACCCTGAAATATGAAATCACCATCGACGACCCTGGCGCCTACACTCAACCCTGGACCAGCGGCTTCTACATGGACTGGAACACCGGCGACAGCTTCGAATTCGTCTGCCAGGATCAAAACATGGCATTTGAGCTGATGCTCGGCACCGAATATGAAGAAATGGATCGCAGCCAGCCGATATTCCCCTGATTTCGATATTTTTGGAGACAAGACAATGTTGCGTGGACTCGCACAAAGATTATTACACCGCCTGGGGCCCGCCCTGGGTCTCACGGCCTTGATGGCGCCAGCCCTGGCCCATCATGGCTATACCGCCAAATTCGACCCCGAGCAAGCCGTCACTCTCAATGGCAGGGTCACTCATCTGGACTGGTCCAATCCCCATGTCCATATTTTCATGACAGCCGAGGTCAATGGCCGTCAGGAGAATTGGTATGTGGAGATCGAAAGCACAGTTCTGCTTGAACTCAACGGCTGGGATGATGAAAGCCTGAAACCCGGCGACGCCATCACCGTCAACGGCTTCAAGGCCCGCGATGGCAGCCCTCAAGCCTGGGGCGACGAGGTACGCCTGAGCGGCACTAACGAAGCTGTGTTCAGCCTGCGCTACCCCGACATCCTGTCCAGCATCACCGACACCCCGGCACAGCCGACACCACGCTGGCCCGACGGCCAAGTCCGCCTCGGCGCCGCCCCCGGTGAACTGGGCTACTGGGTGCCAGTGACCACAGTGCTGATGGAAGATGGAGTGGAAGTGGACATGCTGCCCAATGGCCAACTCCTGGATCTGGCTGACGCTTCCCGTGTCGCGCCCTTGCAGACCTGGGCCCAGCGGCTCTACGAACTGCGCCAGCGCAACCATCTGAGTTCTGACCCCACCTATCTGGAATGCCGCCCTCCGGCAGGTCCCCGCAAGTTCCTGGTGCCTTACGGTATCCAACTGCTGGAAGACCGGCCCATGAACCGGGTATATGTGGTTTCCGGTGGCGGCAACCATGACTGGCACCTGATCTATACCGACGGCCGTGCCCATGACGGCGGCTTCCAGCTGGATGACGGCAACGAGTTGTATTACGGCCGCAATGTCGGTCACTGGGAAGGCGATACTTTTGTGGTGATCTCCGAGGGCTTCAACGAGAAGTTCTGGCTCCCCGGCGGTCTGCCGCATACCGGCCATATGAGAACCACTGAGCGCCTGACCCGTGTCGACTCCAATACCATGGAGTATCAGCTCACCATCGATGACAAGGGCGCCTACACCCGGCCCTGGACCAGCAGTTGGACGCTGAAGTGGCGCGCGGGCCTCAATCCGCCAGAGAACTACTGTCAGGACAACCGGCTCTGATTCACTCCTCCAACAGCAGGAGTAAAAAAAGCAAGTCGCTAAGGCAGCTTAATGGCAACAGCACTCAAGGCAGAGGGGCTGAGTACAGGATAGGGACGAGAGGGGCGTATGAGGCCATGGATGGCCTCATCCGAGCTCACAGGGATGTGCTTGATGCGTCCCCGAACGGACCTATCCTGTACTCAGCCCCAAGCCACTGCACTTGCATAACAGCACAAACCACACAACTGCACTCACGAATCCCATGACTACATAGATCCAACAACTCCCCCCTGTCGAAATCGCTGGCTGTCGTTCGACTACCCCCACAAGATCAACAACATTGGGCAGGAGAAACAGCATGGCAAGCGTCCGCGTATTGGCCGGCACCCGCAAGGGTGCCTTTATCTTGACCTCTGATGAAAGCCGCCAACGGTGGCACATCGACGGCCCCCACTTCGCGGGCTGGGAAATCTTCCACATGGCCGGCTCTCCGGCAAATCCCGACCGTCTCTACGCCTCCCAGTTCTCAGACTGGTTCGGGCAACTGATTCAACGCTCCAACGACGGCGGACGCACATGGGAACAGCCGGGGGTAAGTCCCGAGGAAGCCCAGGCCACCACCCCCGAAGGCTTTCCCAACCCGCCCCGGGCCCGCTTCGAATACGACACTTCCACTGCAACCGGCGCGCCGCTCACCACCCACCAGTGGTATGACGGCAGCCAGAAACCCTGGGTATTCAAGCGCATCTGGCACCTGGAAGCCTCACCCCAGGACCCTGAGGTGGTTTACGCCGGGGCCGAGGACGCTGCCTTGTTCCGCAGTGATGACGGTGGTACCACCTGGCATGAATTGGCCGGTCTGCGTGGCCATGGCACTGGCCCCCTGTGGCAACCTGGCGCTGGAGGCATGTGCCTGCATACCATCCTGCTGGACCCCAATGACCCGACACGCCTCTATGTGGCCATCTCGGCCGCCGGCGCCTTCCGCAGCGATGACCATGGCAAGAGCTGGAAACCCATCAATCGCGGCCTGCGTTCCCAGTACATTCCCGACCCGGAAGCGGAGACCGGCCACTGCGTGCACCGCATCGCCATGCACCCCGCGCGGCCCCACATTCTCTACATGCAGAAACACTGGGATGTGATGCGCAGCGACGATGCCGGCGATCACTGGCATGAAGTCAGCGGCAATCTGCCCACCGACTTCGGCTTCCCCATCGCCGTCCACGCCCATGACCCGGACACGGTCTACGTGGTGCCCATCAAGAGCGATTCGGAACACTTCCCCCCGGAAGGCAAACTACGGGTCTACCGCAGCCGCAAGGGCGGCGACCAGTGGGAGGCGCTTACCAAGGGACTGCCCCAGGAGCACTGTTATGTCAACGTGCTGAGGGACGCCATGGCGGTGGACAACCTGGATCAGTGCGGTGTCTACTTCGGCACCACTGGTGGCCAGATTTACTGTTCGCCAGACGAGGGTGACAACTGGCTGGCCATCGCCAGCCACCTGCCTCCAGTGCTGTCAGTGGAAGTCCAGACCCTGCGATGAACCAGGACGCCGTCATCAGGGTCACCCTGCCGTTTCACTTGCAGACCCTGGCCAAGGTTGGGGCCGAGGTAAGCCTGTCAGTGCCCCCGCCCATCACCCTGCGCCGGGTGCTGCAATGCCTGGAGCAACGCCACCCTGCCCTGGACGGGCTCATCATCGACCCATCCACTGGCAGGCGTCGGCCCTTGATCCGGTTTTTCGCCTGTCAGCAGGATCTGTCCCATGACGACCAGGACAAGTTGTTACCGGAAGCGGTACGCTCTGGCCGGGAAGCCCTGCACATCGTCGGCGCTATCGCGGGGGGTTGACGCGTCAGTAACCCATCAGGGCTCAGGGTAGCATTCCGGATTCTTGACCCTTGCGCCCAACCCGCTTAACGCCCGTGCCGGAAAGCTGTTTTCCGCCCTGCTTGGCGGGCAAGGGAAAGCCTGTGTGATATTTTCTGAACCAGGACTCGAATTCAGCCTCGAACACGGGGCGGCCAATGAAGTAGCCTTGTCCAGAGGTGACGCCCAGTTCCTGGCATTTCAGGAGTTCCTCCTCGCTCTCAATACCCTCGGCGACGGTGGTGAGCTTGAGTTTTTGCGCCAGCACGGCGGTTGCTCCCACGATTGCCTCTCCCCAGGGCAGCGAGAGATTGTGGATGAAATGTCTGTCGATCTTGATGCAATCCACTGGCAGATCCGCGAGGTAGGCCAGGGAGGAATGACCGGTGCCGAAGTCGTCCACGGAAACCGTCGATCCATAGTCGCGGATTTCCCTGAGGATGTTCACCGCAGTGTTGGGGTGTTCCATGATCCCGGTTTCGGTAATCTCGAAGTTGATGCACTCCGGACTGATGTTGTGGAACTTCAGTTGTTCCTTGAAGCGCTCGAACAACCCTGGCTGGTTGAACAGGCTGGGACTCAGGTTGATGGACAAGACGCCGTCAAAACCCTTGGATTGCCATGATGCCAGGCTATCCAGGCCCAATCCCAGGGTCAGTGCCGTCAGGGCCGATATCAGGGTGGAGCGCTCGGCGTAGGGCAGGAAATCCCCTGGGGGAATCATGCCCAGACGGGAATGTTCCCAGCGGCAAAGCCCCTCCACGCCACCGATCTTGCCGGTTCCCAGGTGGACGATGGGCTGGTAGGCCAGTTGTATGCCCTCCTGTTCCTTCAAGCAACGTTCCAGGTCTACCATCAGGTGAAAACGATGGCGCTCCTCCGCATCCAGCGCCTTGTCAAACGTGGCATACAGCGCGCGGCTGGTTCTGGCCTGAAAACAGGCGAAAGCCGAAGTTCTGACCAATTCATTGACGGTTTCGGCATGATTCGGGAAATGGCTTATACCGGCATGGACCCGTAAGCCGTAGCTGACGCCGCCTATCAGGAAAGGCTCACGCAGGCGCACGACCAGTTCACTGGTATGCTCCGTAGCCTCGAAATAATCACTGTCCACCAGCATCAAGGCAAAATTGTCGGGAGCCACTTGATAACAAATCATCTCATCGCCGAGGATGCCTTCCATCCTCCGTATGATTTCCGCAACCACCTTGTTGCGCTCATCTGGACCGAAAGTTCTCAATATGAAACTCAGTCCATCCACCTCGATGCTCATCAGAACCACGGATTCATTTTTGACCAGCATGTCACCGGCATCACGGTAGAAATCCTGTCTTCCCGGCATGGAAGTGGTTGAACTGGCGCGTTTATTGCTTTTTGGTTTGGCGCGTGAATTTCCCATGGGGTCCTCCCAGACTCATTCGAAGTGCCTTATTCGGCCCGATGATGCCAGTAAAAACCTGTACTTTCCACCTAATCTGTCAGACCAGGATTGCCTTTTGAATATGCTCAGCAACGCTATCCAGTTCGCTTCGCGCAGGAAAAGGTCGACCAGAACCGAAACTGACCCGAAAATCATCACCCCGGAAGCGGGGAATCACGTGCAGGTGAACATGGAAGACTTCCTGCCCCGCCACCGCGCCGTCAGCAAGAAACAGATTGACACCCTCACATTCCAGGCCCGAGTGCCGCAATGCCGCCGCCAAGCGATGGCCAACCTTCATGATATGGGCCATGGTATCCCCATCCACATCCGCCATGAACGTGGCATGGCGGTTGGGAATCACCAACAAATGGCCAGGATTGATGGGTTGAATATCCATGAAGGCCGAACAGATATCATCCCTATGCACGAAGCTGGCCGGTGAGTCACCGGCCAGTATGCGACAAAATATACAATCCTTATCATTCATTCAGATTTAATCCCGTTCGAACGGCACTGGCCTCGGGGTCGCCGCTGTAGAGGGTGGCAGGATCGGCAGGATGATCTCTGGTTGATCGCCAGTGAGACTCTTCAAAAAGGCCACTACCTTGGCCAGGCCTTCAGGGGAAAACTCCCGGTTCAACTGGACTTTTGCCATGGTGGTCACGGCTTCTTCAAGCGTCCAGACCGCCCCATCGTGGAAGTAGGGATAGGTGAGTTCGATATTGCGCAAGGACGGTACCTTGAAACGCATCCGGTCGGAAGGGATACCGGTAACGCCAAAGCGTCCGGTGGCCTCGTTGTCGGTCTCGTAGCGGAAGAAGGAACCCATCTTCTGGTAGGCGGTGCCGCCCACCGCGGGGCCATTGTGACAGCCCACACAGCCTGTCAATTTGAACAGGCGGTAGCCATCCTGCTCCTGCTCAGTCAGAGCATCATCATCGCCCTTGAGCCAAAGATCAAAACGTGAGTTGGGAGTGACCAGGGTGCGCTCAAACTCGGCGATGGCATCGGTGAGCTTGTCCAGATCCGGCCCGGCGCCATAGATTTCCTCGAAGCGCTCCACGTAACCGGGGATGCTGTCCAGCACTGCCACCGCCAGAGTATGTCCCAGGGCCATCTCACCCGGGTTCTCGATGGGGCCGGCAGCCTGTTCCTGCAAGTCCGCGGCGCGGCCATCCCAGAATTGCCCCAGGCTGTAGCTGGCGTTCAATACCGTGGGGGCGTTGATGGGGCCCTGGAACCATTGGTGGCCGATGGAACTGGGCAGGTTGTCACTGCCACCCATGCTCAGATTGTGACAGGAGTTGCAGGAAATCCAGCCGGATCTGGACAGCCGAGGGTCAAAGAACAGCATCTTCCCCAACTCCACCTTGCGTATGTCCACATCCCTGGGAACCTCGATGGGCTGAATCGGCTCATCCGGCCGTACCGAGGTGCCCGCCCAGGTCGGCAGGCACATCAGTCCGGTGGCAACACTGGCCAACACAGCCAGGATACGCGGCAGGTATGCTTGCATGATTCACTCCTTCTTCCACCCATTATCTATATGCTGTAATGAAATCATAAACTCGCTTTGTGGCAAAAATGTGATGCCCAATAAATTGATGAAGATCAAATACATTATTTTGCGTGCAGTCAGTAATTTGAATAAAAACAGGGCCTGGACGGTCAGATGAACAGTATTCCCCGCAATCACCTCCCCAATACAATAAAAAGGACAAGATCATGAAGCTATATAACTCTTTTGGCATGAATCCACGCATTGTCCGTATGTTTCTGCTGGAGAAAGGCCTTTCCCTGAATACAGAAGATCTTGATCTATTCGGCGCCGAAAACCGCCAGCAACCTTATCTGTCGAAGAATCCCGCTGGCCAGACACCGGCATTGGAATTGGATGATGGCTCCGTGCTGTCGGAAACCAGTGCTATTTGTGAGTATCTCGAAGAAGCCAATCCCAGCCACCCACTGATAGGCGCCACCGCGAAAGAAAGGGCCGAAACCCGCATGTGGCTGCGCAGGGTGGAGATCAACATCTGCCATCCCATGGTGCAGGGCTTTTACTACAGTGAGGGGTATGAGTTATTCAAGGACCGGCTGCGTTGTCTGCCGGAAGCCGCCGAGGGCATGAAGGCGAAAGCGCGGGACGGCATGGCCTGGCTCGAAGCACAACTACAGGATGGCAAGTGGATCTGTGGGGATCGCTTCACCCTCGCCGACATCTGCCTCTATACCTATATCGATCTGTTGGCGCCTACAGGCCAGGGCATACCGGACAATCTTCCCAAGCTGAGGGCCTGGTTTTCGCGGGTCTCGGCCCGCGAGAGCGCTGAAACCAGCCTTTTCCCGGGAGGTCCCGAAGGTCTTAGGGGGTGATTCATTGTCGAAGCCTGCACTGCAAGCGACGGGGAACTGTCGCGAGCAAGGCTCGCTAAAGCGGATCAAGGTGTTTCGCTACCTGCCAGCCAGCCACCACCAAGAGCCTGGTAGAAACCCACTACGGCATTGAGGCGCAACAGCTTGTTGTCCAGGTAGGCGTTGCGGCTGGCAAACAGCGTGTTCTGGGCAATGAGCACGGTCTGGTAATCGGCCACGCCTTCTTCGTAGCGGGCCTGGGCAATGCGGAAGGACTCCTCGGCAGCTTCCAGGTTCTCGAAGGCCACCTGCTCCAGGGCCTCCAGCAATTGGATATTGCTGAGCAGCACCTCAATCTCGTTGAAGGCACCCAGCACCGCCCGGCGATAGTTGGCCAGGGCATTTTCCAGCGCCAATTGCGACAATTCCACGTTACGGAAACGACGGCCGTTGTCCAGCAGCACCTGGACCAGGTTGGCGCTGATGTTCAAGGTGGTATCCGGGCTGGAGACCAGGTTGGTAAGCGAGGCACTGGCGGCATTGTAGCTGCCGGTGAGGGAAATATTGGGGAAGAACGCCAGCTTCACCAGATCCACGTCGGCAGTGGCGGCGCGCAGGTTGGCTTCGGCCCTCACCAGGTCGGGGCGCCTGTTCAACAATTCGCTGGGAATGCCGGGCTGCACCACTGGCACCTCAATGATTTGCAGGCTCTGCCCCTCCACATCGAAGCCCTGCACCGTGCGCCCCAGCAACAGCGCCAGGGATGAGCGCGCCGCCAGATCGTTCTGGATCAGGCTGCGCAGATTGTTGCGCTCACGCTCGATGGCAATGCGCTGCTGCAATGCTTCAATGGGCACCGCCACGCCAGCATCCACCCGCGCCTGGGCAATGCTGCCAATGGCCTCGGCATTGGCCAAATTCTGGAGAGCGGCGTCGATCTTGTCCCTGGTCAACAGAATTTGAAAGTAGGCAGAGGAAGCCGTGCCCAGGGTATTGAGGGCCACTTCAGCCACGGTGGCAACCCGGGAATCATAATCCGCCACTGCCCGCTCAAAGGTGGCGGGCCGACTCAAGATGTCGTTGTAGGTAAAGGATGCGCCCAGCGTGGGCGGCGTGTTGACACTGCCAGAGGTGGTGCCGGTGGCATCGCTGACTTCCCTGAAACCGGCACCCGCGCCGATGCTGACGATAGGCGTGGGCAGCAGGTTGAAGCCTGCTTCGCGCAGCGCCACCTGGGCAGCACGAAGATTGCGCAGATTGTTGGCGAGGTCGAGATTATTGTCCTGCACCTCCCCGACCAGGAAGCTCAGTTCCTGGTTGTCGAAGCTGTTCCACCAGTCCCGCCGCGGCCAGATTTCGGCGCTTTCGACAATTGGACCTTCCCAGCCTTCAGGCACATCGGTGTCAGGCAGTTCCGGCACGTGGGTGAAGCAAGCGGACAATACCAGCGGCAACAGCAGGCTTGCCGCGCGCGCGAACGGAAAGTCGAAAGTTCTCACAAGCATGGGTTTTGCAATCATCCACTTAGTCATTTGCCAGCGCCACCACGGGGTCCAGCCGCGCTGCCTTGCGGGCCGGAGCAAAGCCAAATACCAGGCCGGTGGCAGCGGCACAACAGAAAGCCAGAATCATGGGCTGGCTGGTGAACTTCACACTCACCCCGAAATTCTGCAGGATCAGTCCCACCGTCACCCCCATCGCCACGCCGATCATGCCTCCCACGCCGGAAACCACGATGGCCTCGGCCAGGAATTGCTGCAAAATGTCTTTCTGGCGCGCTCCGGTGGCCATGCGGATGCCAATTTCCCGGGTACGCTCGGTTACCGACACCAGCATGATATTCATCACCCCGATGCCACCCACCAGCAGGGAAATCGCCGCCACCGAACCCAGCAGCATGGTGAAGGTATCCTGGGAAGCGGACACCGTGTCCAGCAACTCGGCACTATTGAATATCCTGAAATCCTGAATGCCATGGCGTCCCACCATGAATTCGGTCAGATCACGCTCGGTTTCGGAAATCCTGTTGACGTCATCCACCGCCACCGCGATCGAGCGCGCCGTGGTGGTACCGAACAGGCGCAGGGCACCGGTCTTGAGCGGAATAATGACGGTATCGTCCTGATCACGGCCACCAAAGCCCGAGGAGCCCCCCTTGCGGGTCAGAACGCCGATGATCTGGAATGGCACATTGCGGATCAGAATATACTCGCCCAGTGGATTGCTGTCAGGAAACAAGGTGTCGGCCACGGTGGCGCCCAAGACCGCCACGGAAGTGTAGGTATCGCTGTCCTCGCGGCTAAAAAACACGCCCTGAGCCAGGGGCCAGTTGCGAATCTGGGGCAGACTTTCGGAAGTGGCGCTGACCTGGGTCTGGTAATCCTGGCGGCCAAAGCGGATGGTCTCATTGCCCTGTATCTCCGGCAGGGTATGCAACACATTGGGCACATTCTCCAGGATGGCATCCGCGTCCTCGAAGGTCAGGGTGGAGGGCATGTTGCGCCCCCTGCCCTCGGCTCTCGCGGGTTGCAGGGTCAACATGTTGGTGCCAATGCCACTGATGCGGTCGACGATGTCCTGCCTGGCACCCTCGCCAATGGCCAGCATGGCCACCACTGAGGCCACCCCGATGACGATGCCCAGCAAGGTGAGGATAGTGCGGAAAATATTGGTGTAGAGGGAGCGCATCGCCATGCGGATGGATTCGCTCAGGCCTGCCAGCGGGGAACCAAACTTGCGGCTCAGGAACATGTCGGTGAGTTTGGCATTCTGCCTGGCGTCGATGGCGCCTTCTCTGTGGCCACTGTCGTTGAGGACATTGCCATCACGGAATTCGATGACACGATCCGCATGATTGGCCACTTC
>JBJHAY010000054.1:7459-13567 GCA_050485205.1 Gammaproteobacteria bacterium | reverse complement strand
GTATTCTTCATTACGGACGCTGACAACCGCCCACTGCTGGATCCCGCGGTAACTGATCGGCTCCAACAAGCCATCAGGGAACAGCTTGATGCCGAGATCCGGCACTGAACGGTTGATGTCAGACTGCTTCCCAGCCTGCCGACAGCCACACTCGCGTGCACGAAGGCAATTCATAAGGAGATAAGTCAATGCTGACAGTTTATGGAATCGCCAACTGCGATACTGTAAAAAAAGCCCGCCGCTGGCTCGATGAAGCCGGCATTGATCACGTGTTCCATGATTACAAGAAATCACCGCCGACAGCGGAGCTGCTGCGCGAGTGGTGTGACAAGCTCGGCCACGACGCGCTCATCAACCGGCGTGGCACCACTTGGCGGCAACTGCCGGAATCCGACAAGATCGGGCTGGACCAGGAAAAGGCCATTGCCCTGATGTGCCGGCACCCCTCATTGATCAAGCGGCCAGTGGTGGAGAAAGACGGCATGAGATTGCTGGGCTTCGATCCTGTACAATACAGCGCTTTGAAATAAATGACATAGGGAGTTTCCATGAGCCTGCACAGTTTTGCCCTTGGTATCGGCACCAAGGACTCCACCGGCCAGTGGCTGGAAGTATTCTATCCAATGCCCTTGCTGGCCCCCGATCCCGGCATCACCGATACCATCGGCAAGACCGCCGGATACCAGGGAGGCAATGCCAGCCTGGAGCTCAACAACCAGCAACTGGCTGACTTGGCACACGCTTTTGGTGATGCCGGCAATCAGCAGCTTGCCGGCCTGTTGCAGCAGTTGGCCCAAAGCACCAAGCCCGTGGTGGCCACTTTCATCGCCGAGGACAGCAAGCCTGCTTCGGTACCCGAAGTGTATCTGAAGCTGCACCTGCTCTCCCATCGCCTGGTCAAACCCCACGGCATCAACCTGGATGGCATGTTTGCACTGCTGCCCAACGTGGCCTGGACCAACAAGGGCGCAATCCTGGTCAGCGAACTGCCTCAGCACCAACTGATGGCCCGGCTCAGTGGAGACCTGCTGGAAGTGATGTCAGTGGACAAATTCCCCAAAATGACCAACTACGTGGTGCCGGCCGGTGTCCGCATCGCCCATACCGCGCGGGTGCGTCTTGGCGCCTACATCGGCGAAGGCACCACCATCATGCATGAGGGTTTCGTCAACTTCAACGCCGGCACTGAAGGCAAGGCCATGATAGAAGGCCGCATTTCTGCTGGCGTATTCATTGGTGAAGGCAGCGATCTGGGCGGCGGCTGCAGCACCATGGGCACACTTTCCGGTGGCGGCAACGAAGTGATCTCAGTGGGTAAAAACTGCCTGATCGGCGCCAATGCCGGACTCGGCTTTCCTCTCGGTGATCGCTGCACCATCGAGGCAGGGCTCTACGTGACCGCTGGTACCAAGGTCACTGTCTTGGACAGCGACAGTCAAGCAGTGGAGGTGGTGAGTGCACGTCAGCTTTCTCACAAGAATGATCTGCTGTTCCGTCGCAACTCCCTCACCGGCAAGGTGGAATGCAAGACCAACAAGTCCAGAATAGAACTGAACGCGGAACTGCACGCCCACAACTGAGATTCATCCATGTCCAATACCTTGGAACTGGCGCAAACCTTGATCGCCAGGCCCTCCATCAGCCCCAGGGACGAGGGCTGCCAGACACTGCTGGGAGAACGCTTGGGCGCCCTTGGTTTCAGCCTGGAACCCATGCCTTTCGGTGAAGTCAGCAACCTGTGGGCCCGTCGTGGCAGCAGCAGCCCCCTGCTCTGCTTCGCCGGGCACACCGACGTGGTGCCCCCAGGGTCCCTTGAAGATTGGCAAAGCCCTCCTTTCACTCCCAGCCTGCGCCACGGCATGCTTTATGGACGTGGTGCGGCCGACATGAAAGGCAGCCTGGCCGCCATGATAACCGCCTGCGAGCGCTTCATCTCCGCCCACCCCAATCATGCTGGTTCCATTGCCTTTCTCATCACCAGTGATGAGGAAAGTGTGGCGGTCGATGGCACCCGCAAGGTGGTGGAAGTATTGGAGGCAAGAGGTGAAAAAATCGATTACTGCGTGGTCGGCGAACCTTCCAGCGAGCAGGAATTGGGTGATGTGATCAAAAACGGCCGCCGCGGTTCATTGAATGGCATCCTCAGGGTCAAGGGGCAAGCCGGTCACGTGGCTTACCCTCATCTGGCGCTGAATCCGATTCATGCCTTCCTGCCGACCCTGACCGAATTGAGCCAGGAGAGTTGGGACCAGGGCAATGCTTACTTCCCCGCCACCAGCTTTCAGATTTCGAATATCCACGCCGGCAATGGCGCCAACAACGTCATCCCCGGCACCATGGACGTATTGTTCAATTTCCGCTTTTCCACGGAAACCACGGCATCCGAGCTGATGGCGCGCACAGAAGAAATTCTGCGGCGCCATCATCGTGAATACGATCTGAGCTGGCAGCTTTCCGGCAATCCCTTCATTACCCAGGAAGGCACGTTGACAAGGGCCGCCAGCGAAGCCATTGCCGAGGTCACCGGTGTCACCACCAGGCTGTCCACCGGCGGCGGCACCAGCGACGGGCGCTTTATCGCACCCACCGGGGCCCAGCTGGTGGAATTGGGGCCAATCAATGCCAGCATTCACAAGAACAACGAGCATGTGATTGCAGCCGATCTGGACCGGCTGTCCATGATCTATCAAGTATTGATGGAAAAACTGCTACTGGGCTGAGCCTTTTTCAACCGGCAGATACACATCAAAATGACACGACTTGCCCGGCACTTGAAACGCTGGGCGTCTTTCTTTGTCGGAAGTCCTGGCGCCAGGCCTTTTCACCACCACACGGTGCTTGGCAACCTGGATAGCCAGTTCAAGCAACTCATCCAGATTGTCATCGACAGGCAATAACGCCTGTAGCAGCGCCATGTCCTTCTTCACCATCGCCGACTTGTTTCTGGCTGGAAACATGGGATCCAGATATATCACGTCCGGCCTTGGCTCACCCCTCCCATGAAGAGCATGTAGATGGTCCCTGGCATCGCCTGTCAGCAGTTCCATCCGTTCAAGTATTGCGGAGAGATGTTGGTCCCCGCTGCATCTACCTCGCCTGAACCCATCT
Source organism: Gammaproteobacteria bacterium (assembly GCA_050485205.1). Taxonomy (GTDB): domain Bacteria; phylum Pseudomonadota; class Gammaproteobacteria; order Pseudomonadales; family Pseudohongiellaceae; genus JAVVEZ01. The sequence goes on along the minus strand of JBJHAY010000054.1, from coordinate 10,459 downwards.
TCCAACAAGGCAGCCAATATCGGCGAACGCTCGACCAGGGTCACGCGGCATCCCAAGGAGGCCAGAATGAAGCCATCACGGCCAAGACCTGCAGTTGCATCCAGTACCCAGGGGTTGGCGAGCTTTTTAAGCCCGACTGCCTGACCGATACCTTGTGCCTTGCCACTGGTATTTCGCCGCCAGGTCAAGGCGGCTGCGCCAAAATCCACCAAGGTGGGCGCAGGGGCTCGATGTTGCTGTCTGGACAGGGACAAACAACTCTCGTCGTAGCTGAGAAAAACCTCTGACAACCCAGGGCATCCTTCGCGGGAGACATGCAATCCATGGCGATTGGCCAGGGAAAAAAGCCAATTTTCGTCATCCTGATCACATTTTTGTGCGTAAATGTTCACTAAACTGACCATGTGAAGCTAAGATAGCAGGTAATTTGACCCGGCAGGTTATTCCACAGTCATACCGACCGTTGCTGGAATTTGGCCAATTACCGCGAATTGGCACAAATACAGGGCCTACCCGCCCAAGCGTGGAAGAGATATGAAAAACACTCAGTTCAACCTGCCCAACATCAGCCTGCTGGCGCCATCCTACCTGAAAGAAAAAATGTTCTTTCAATTATGCTGGCATGGCGTCCCTATTGCACACGCCAGGCTGGAAAGAATTGGTGGCAACACTTCCTGGGACCACAACGACAATGTGATCGACCTTGCTCACCACCTCAATCATCCGGCCTACGTACTGAAAATGATCGAAGTGTCGCAAAATTACCGCCAGCTGGGCCTTGGCACTGCACTGCTGCGGGAAATCCTCGACTACTGCCGTGACAGAGGCGTGCGTCGCCTCTGTGGAGAAATCAAGGGAGACCTGCCCAAGCTCAGAAACTGGTATGCCAGCAACGGATTCAACGTGGCGCCCGACGACCAGATCAGCATCACTCCCTGAATCAAGCCATATCGGGATTTTCCAGCAATATTGCGATACCTTGCCCACCGCCGATGCAAGCCGAGGCAATCCCCCGGCGCAGTCCACTTTCCCTGAGTTCGCGTGCCAAGGTCATGGCCAGTCGCAATCCGCTTACCGCAAGGGGATGACCGATGGCAATAGCGCCCCCGTTGACGTTGAGCTTGTCGGGGTCAAGGCCCAGGGCCTGGACACAGGCCAGGGTCTGGGCCGCGAAAGCCTCATTGATCTCGATGCGGTCGATGTCCTCCAACCCCAGGCCCGTTGCCTGCAAGAGACTTTCAATGGCAGTCACTGGACCGATCCCCATGATTTCCGGTGGCACGCCAACCACTGTGCCAGCCACCAACCTTGCCAGGGGACGCAAGCTCCTGCCACGCACATAATCTCCACTTCCCACCAAGGCCGCGCCACCACCATCCACGATCCCTGAGCTGTTGCCACCGGTTTGCACACCACCAAAGGCCGGCTTGAGTTTGGCCAGTTGTTCCAGGCTGGAGGGACGCACGTGATTGTCATGTTCAAAGCTGGCGTGGCTGCGGGGCAGGCGAATACCCCTGGGTTTGCAGCCTTCAATCTCAAAGCTTTCACTGCGCACGGGCACGATTTCCCCAGACAGAAATCCCCTCTCCTGTGCCGCCAGGGCGCGGTCGAAACTGCGGCAGGCATATTCATCGGCCTGCTCTCGACTGATGCCATGATCACAGGCCAAGCGTTCAGCGGTATCCCCCATGGACATGTCCACGCAGGTATCTTTCAAGGCCTCCCACAGAAAGTCTCGAAACTCCACCTGTCCCAGACGAAAACCACCACGATGAGTGTAGGCGGCAATGGGATTCCGGCTCATGGACTCGCCAGCGGCACACAAGGCAAGAGAGGTCCGCCCCAGGGCTATGCCATCCGCCGCCTGCATCAACAGTTCGATGCCGGTTCCACAGACTCTCTGCAACAACAGGGCAGGCACTTCCCGGGGCACGCCGGCATAGAGCCCAATGTGCCTGGGCAAGAGATAAGCATCAAAGCAGGCCTGGGCCATGGCACTGGCATACACAGCTTCCACATCGGTGGCGGGCACGCCGGATTTCTCGAACAAGGCACGGGCGGCCTTGATGCCTAGATCGATGGGAGAAACCTGAGCCAACACGCCGTTGTAGCTGGCAAAGGGGGTACGCATGGCATCCACCAACCAGGCATCCTCATAGTGTGAAATCAATCCCCTGCTGGTCACGGACACATTCATTCTCCTTGTTCATGTTATGGACTGGCTGTACTCATCCCTGCCCCATTCAATCTGCGTGCTTGCCTGGGGCATTAGCGCCAGAATCAGTTGTGCTTGGGACACTGGTTCCGATCATCGGTGGTCAATGATACGCTCTCCCCCACCCTTACAGCCAGCCGGAGTCACGCTTGGACCTTCTCAGCATCCTGCCACCCGTTCTCGCCATCGGCCTCGCCCTGTGGAAAAAGGAAATCATCCCGGCCCTGTGCGCGGCAGTGTTCAGCGCTGAGCTGCTACTGGCCGGCTTCGACCCTTTTGCCGCCTTTATGGCCAGTGCCGACCGCATCGTGGCAGTTCCCTCCGACCGTGGCAATGCTGAAATTCTCATGTTCAGCCTGCTGATTGGCGCCTTGCTGGCCTTGTTGCGTGGCGCTGGCGGCATTGGTGCCTTTGTGCGCTGGCTGCTGGAAAGTGGCTGGGTTCGTGGGCCTCGATCAGCGGCCATGCTCACCAGCCTGCTGGGTGTACTGATCTTTATCGAAAGCAATCTCAGCGTGCTGGCCACTGGTATCTTCGCGCGCGGACTGTTCGACCGCTTCCGCATCAGCCGCGCGCGCCTGGCCTTCCTGATCGATTCAACCTGTGCCCCGGTGAGCATCCTGATCCTGCTCAATGGCTGGGGTGCCTACATCCTGGGTCTGCTGGGCGGCTATGGACTGGGAAATCCGGTCAGCGTTCTGGTTGGCGCTATCATGTTCAATTTTTACCCCCTGATCGTCCTGGCACTGGTTTTCCATACCGCCTGGTCCAACAGCAGCTGGGGC
>JBJHAY010000054.1:0-7449 GCA_050485205.1 Gammaproteobacteria bacterium | reverse complement strand
AACTACAGGAAGTAGTACCAAGGGCGCTGGAACAGGACAGCATGAACGAAGGCAAGGTGCGATATTTTCTGCTGCCCCTGGCGGTACTGATTCTCGGCATGCTGGGTTTCATGGTGTATACCGGCGATGGCAGCCTGATGCAGGGTTCTGGTTCCGCTTCCGTTCTCTATGGAACCCTGCTCTCGCTGTCCCTGCTGGTCTTGATGCTGCGTATCCAGGGTCGCATGAGCGGCAGCGATCTGGTCAAGACCAGCTTCACTGGCATGGGCGAGTTGCTGCCGCTGGTGAGCATTGTCTTGCTGGCCCTGGCCCTGGGCAGTGCCATGCAGACGCTTGGCACCGGTGCCTTTGTGGCTGGCCTGATACCCGCGGACCTGCCACGCTGGCTGCTGGCGCCAGCGTTTTTTTTGGCGGCTGCCTTCATGTCCTTCACTACCGGGACCTCCTGGGGCACTTTCGCCCTGCTCTTGCCTATCGCCATGCCAGTGGCACTGGGCACCGGCTTCAATCCTTCGTTGTTGCTGGCAGCAGTGCTCAGCGGTGGTGTCTTCGGCGATCACTGCTCGCCCCTCTCAGATTCCACCATCCTCTCATCCCTGGCCTCCGGCTGTGACCACATGACCCATGTCAGAACCCAGCTCCCCTATGGCCTGGTGGCGGCTGGCGGCGCACTTTTCCTGTTTGCCCTGGCCGGCAGCTTCAGCAGCGCGGCTTAGTTGCTCGCGCTCTATGCCGTTTGAGTCTACAATCGTGAAATTGACCTCTTTGTGGGCAGAAAGCCGGAGACTGCCATGGCTGATCAAAGCTACACGCTGGATATCAATGGCGAGACACACACTGTGCGGTCCTCGCCTGATACCCCCCTGCTCTATGTCCTGATCGACGAGCTGAATCTGCAGGGCCCCCGCTTCGGCTGTGGCATGGCCCAGTGCGGGGCCTGTTCCGTACTCGCCAACGGCGAGGAAATCCGCTCCTGCGTCACCCCGGTATCAGCCGTGGCTGGCATGCCGCTGACCACCCTGGAAGGCTTGCCTGGACGCTTTGCCCAAGGCATGGGACTGGAGCGCCCTCCCCGCTTCACACCCTTGCAGGAGGCCATGGTGGAACACCAGGCAGTGCAATGCGGCTACTGCTTCAATGGCATGCTCATCAAGGCTACCGAGCTACTGGAAAATACCCCGGACCCCAGCGAAGAACAGATCAGGCGCCACATGAACGGCCATCTCTGCCGTTGCGGTACCTATCCCAGGATCATCAGTGCCATCCAGGCCGCGGCTGCCAAAATACGGGGGATGGCATGAACAAGCTGGCTTTGCGAGGCACATTTCCACTCACCCGCCGCCAATTGCTCAAGCGTGGCGGGGCACTCATCGTAGGCTTTGCCAGTGGCCTCGGCCAAGCTGCCGATAATGCGCCGGCACTGAGGCCAGGCCCACCGCCCGCGGATCAGATCGACAGTTGGATCGCCATCCACGAAGACAACACCGCCACCATCTACATCGGCTTTGCCGAACTTGGCCAAGGCTGCTCAACCGCCCTGTTACAGGTGGCGGCCGAGGAGTTGGATCTGGACATGAGCCAGGTGAGCAGTGTCGGCCTGGATACCCATCTCACCCCCAATCAGGGCGGCACCTATTCCAGCTCGGCCATGCGACGGGGTGGCCCACAATTGCAGCGGGCCGCCGCGGAAGCACGCCAAGCCCTGCTGGGGATGGCTTCCCAGCGCCTGCGACTGCCAGTGGCCAGCCTGCAGGTGGATAATGGCATCATCTCGGGAAGTGGTGACGACAATGTCTTCACCACCTATGGGGAACTGATCGGCGGCCGTCGCTTCGAACTGGCCTTCACTGGCAATGCCCCGCTGAAATCTCCTGCCGATTACCGCCTGGTGGCGAGGCCGGTGCCGCGACTGGATCTACCGTCCAAGGTGTTGGGGATTTACCAATATGTCCAGCATATCCGTCTGCCCGGCATGCTCCACGCCAGAATCGTGCGTCCCCGGGGCCAGGGAGCTTACAGGGATGGCATCGAAGTGCTGTCCGTGGACGAAAGCAGCATTGCCTCCATCTCCGGCGCGCGCATGGTCCGCAAGCAAAACTTTGTCGCGGTGGTGGCGGAACGGGAATGGGACGCGGTCAGGGCAGCTGCCATGCTGCGCGTCACCTGGCGCCAGCCGGATAGCCTGCCCGGAAATGCAGGCTTGTTCCAGGCCATGGAAAATGGCGCCAGCACGCAACGCATAGTGGTGGACGAGGGCGATGTCAGTGTCCATGCCAGTGCGCCGGTGAAAACTCGTTTCAAGGCCCATGGCCCCTACCAGGCCCACGCCCCTTTCGCCCCAAATTGCGCGGTGGCCGACGTACAGGCCGACTCGGCGCTGATCATGTGCCCCACCCAGGATGTGTACGGCACCCGTAACAGCATCGCCACAGTACTGGGCCTGGAGCCTGCACAAGTCAGGGTGCAATACCACGAAAGCTCAGGCACCTTTGGCCACAGCTGCTGGGATGACGCCGCCCAGGCCGCGGCCATTGTGTCCCAGATAGTGGAACGACCAGTGCGAATGCAGTTCATGCGCTGGGACGAGCATGGATGGGATACCTATGGTCCCGCCCATGTGGGTATTTGTGCCGTTGCCGCGGACACCAATGGCAAGCTGCTCAGCTATGAATATGAAGGCTGGCAGCATCATTGGTCCCTGGTGGAAACCAGCGCCCAAAGCGCCCTTGGCATTCCAGCCTCGGAATGGCCGGCAATGTCGGCGCAGCAGCTCAACCCACTCACCCTGGGTGGTATGTACGACATCCCCAACTGGAAGCTGCTCAATCATCATGTGGATGGCTTGGATTACCTGAAAGGCGCCTGGCTGCGCTCGCCCATGGACCTGTCCTATGCATTTGTGGCGGAACAGGCCATTGATGATCTGGCGTACCAGCTGGCAATGGACCCCTGGGAATTCCGTCGCCGCAATATCACTGACTACCACTGGCGCGATGTACTCGACGCCGCCGCCAACGCCGCCGACTGGCAGCCGCGTCCCGCCGCCGCCAACCTATCCACGGCTGAGGTGACGCGGGGCCGCGGCATTGGTCTCGGTACACATTTGGCATCCCATGGCGGCGCGGTGGCCGAAATCGAAGTTGACCGTCGTGATGGCCGCATCAGAATTCTGCACCTTTATGGCGCCATCGACGCGGGTCTGGTGGTAAACACGGCAAACGTGGAAAACCAGATCATCGGTCAGTTGGTGCAAACCGCCAGCCGCATGCTGTTGGAGGAAGTCCAGTTCGACCAGCGCCAGGTAACCAGCACCGACTGGGCCAGTTATCCCATTATTCGCTTCGAGGACTGCCCGGCGGTAACGCCAGTCATCGTCCAGCGTCTGGATGAGGCCCCGTCCGGCGCGGGGGAAGAGGTCATGGCGGCAGCGGCGGCGGCCATTGCCAATGCGTTCTTCGACGCCACTGGCAAGAGAATGACCCAGTATCCTTTTACGCCAGAACGGGTCAGAGCAGTGCTTCAGGCGTGAGATGACCGCATTGGCCACGGCCACTGCTCTGGCCACAAGAGATCGACCTAAGGCGCCAGGTCTTTTATACTGCGCCGATAACAATAGCAATCAAGGGGGATTCACATGCAAACAACAAGATCAACACGGCTGTATCTGGCCTTGGCACTGTCCACGGGGCTGTCCACCACTGCCTTGGCTCATCATGGCTATGGTTTGTTCGATGTCAACACCGATGTGGAATACAGCGGCATTCTGACCAAGATGGAGTTGGTCAATCCCCACTCCTACATGTATTTCGAAATGCAGACTGAAGATGGACAAAGCGTAGAAATGCGCTGCGAAATGCGTGCTGCCATGTTGTTGCGCCGTTCCGGATGGTCCCTCGACATGTTCGAGATTGGTGCTCCCGTGGAAATCAAGGGGCATCCCCATCGCAACGATCCTACTGCCTGCTACCTTGAGAGCTTCGTTCTCGGTGACGCGGTACTTGGACGCAATGACCAGTTATCCAGTGCCGAGCCCGTGGACGCCAGCGGACGCCCTGCCCGCCTTTTGTCAGGAGAGCCCAATATTTCCGGAGACTGGGCAGTGGAACAAATGGTCTTGACCGCGCCACCCAGCGGTGGCCGCGGCGACATGATCCCACGCAGCATGCGTGAAGCATACGCCACAGGCGCCATGACCCTGGCCGAGATCCGTGCCATCAATCCCACCCCAAGACCGGTGTATACCGAGGCGGGACGCGCCGCCGCCGACTCCTTTGAAATGTGGTCGGTGGAAGACAACCCACGGCTTTCCTGCAAGCCCACCAGTATTCTCTACGACTGGACTTTCGATTGGCCAGTCAACCGTGTCACCCAGACCTATGATGAGAACGGCAAGCGGGTCATCGACATGGTCTACGGTCTCTATAACTTTCCCCGCCGCATTCATCTGGATGTGGACAGCCATCCCGAAAATCTGGAACCCACCTACTCCGGCTACTCCATTGGGCGCTGGGAAGGCGATACCCTGGTAGTGGAAACAGTGGGCTTCGAAGCGGGCGTGCTGTCGCCACCCACCTTGAGCAGTGAACAACTACGCATCACCGAGCGTTACACGCTGGACACCGCTACCATGTCGTTGCGACGTGAGTACAGTGCCGTGGATCCGGTTTACCTGGCGGGCCCCTACGAAGGCGCGGATACGGTATTTATTTCCGAGACTCCATTCGAGTTGGAACCTTGCGTGGAACTCACGCCCGAGTTCGAGCTTGGCAACTGACAACCTGTTGGATTCTGGCTTGTGAACCCTGGCTTGTGAATCCTGGCTTGACGACCGTCATCCTGTCGCTTCAATGAGTCATGGCATGGATGACGGCATTGGTGCCCAGGCGGAATGCCATGGTGGAAGGGAACAGTGGCATCCTGCCGTCCGCATACCAGTCCCAGAAATTGGCAAGGTCACTGTTGTGGCCTGCCAATATCACCAGCCTGTCCCTGTCGTCGAACAAGCCATAATAGGTGATGCTGCCCCCAGGCACGTAGTTGGCCATGACCTGCAGATCATCCACATCTGAGTGAATATGGAAAACGTGGTGGCTGATGTCCAGTGGCACAAAATCCTTGCCCGGGAATGCTCTCAGTACCTGGGAGCGCATTTGTGCCCACTGCACCGGGCCGTCGAAATCGTCCATCAACACAAAACCACCCCGGGAAATGAACTCACGGAAGTTGAGGACTTCCTGCTCGGTCAGCAGCATTTCTCCCGGCTCCGACACATAGGCAAACGGATATTCAAAAACATTGTCCGAGCCCAGATCGACGATAAGATAGGACATCTCCTCTACATTGATACGGGTGCCTCGCTTGAGAAAATCATTGAGGTTCCGGTCCGACTCGGGATAGTTATGAGACCAACCCATGTTGCCGATCATGCCATTGGTGCCGAAGCGCCAGCGCGCCACCACCAGTTCAGTGGCCGGCGGCTCATTCTGGGGCAAAGGTCTGAAGCGAAAACGTTGACCATGGGCCGCCGTCACCATCAAGGCCAAGATCAACAGCAGACTCAGCGCATTCATGAACTTTTTTGACATGGCATCATCATCCCGCCTGTGGTGGCTGCTTTCAATCCCTTTCGTCCTGCGCTTTCTCATCTTCGTCATCCAGCAGGTCCACCACGGCCCCGCCAACACGAAATGGCAGTTTCACGACTTCAGTGGTCACCCCCACTGCCAGCCCAACACCCGCTCCCACCACACTCACGGCTACGCAAGCGCTGCATGACAGGGCCAGTAACAAGGTAATACAAAGTCGTGTCCTCATGGGAAGGGTTCCTGACATAAAGTCGGCGCAGTATAGCAGTGCAAGGGGTGATCCCTGGTATACCGCCTATCCCCGTCACAGTAAAATTTGTTTGCCCACGCCCCGGCCACTCTGTATCATCGATGTAATACAGTTTTCGCGCAAAGGATGACGCCCCATTTGAGGGCGGTCCCCTGTCGCGCCCACTACCTTGTTGAGCAATAGCCGATGAAACTGAAAATCGATGTCGACCACCCCACCCCCGTGTTTCAGCAGATCGTGGACCAGATTCACTTCATGATCAATACCGGGGAACTCAAGCCTGGCCAACGCCTGCCCAGCATCCGTGCCCTTGCCGGTGAGCATGGGCTGGCCGTCAACACGGTCGCCAAGGCCATGCGTCAATTGGAATTTCGCGGCCTTATCCAGGCTCAGGACCGCAGCGGCTACCTGGTCAGCGGTGCCGGTGAAGACATCGGTCGTTACCAGGCTCGTGGCGTCTCAGCCGACAAGACCGAAGTCCACAGCGTGGTCGACAAGATGGACCATGGTCTGTTTCCCAATGCCTTCTGCAAAATTACCGAAGACTATCTCACTGGCAATCCAGACCTCTGCAACATCATTCATGCCGACGGCAGTGGCACCAAGGCGGTCATCGCCTACCTGAGCTACAAGGAAACCGGTGATCCCAGCGTATTCCACGGTATTTCCCAGGATTCCATCGTGATGAATCTGGATGACCTGCTGTGCGTGGGGGTGAATGGCCGCATTCTGCTTTCCAACACCGTCAACCGCAATGCTCTCAACTGTCCCGGCGAAGTGGTAGCGGCCCTTATCGAAGGCAGTGAAAACTTCCTTGGACGCTTGCGCGAGTATGGCGTGCAGATCTATGCCGGCGGCGGTGAAACCGCCGATGTCGGCGACCTCACTGGCACCCTGGTGGTGGACAGCTGCGCCGTGGCGGTCATGAAGAAAAAGGATGTGCTGACTGGTGACAGCATCGTGCCCGGCCTGGCCATCGTCGGCCTGTCCTCAACTGGCCAGGCCAGCTATGAGCCCCGCGAAAACAGTGGCATTGGCAGCAATGGACTCACCAGCGCCCGCCATGACATGCTCAGTCATTACTATGCCCACAACTATCCGGAATCCTTCGATGCCAATGTGGATGAGAAGCTGGTCTACTGCGGACCCTATCTATTGGAGGACCCCCTGCCAGGCTCCAGCCTTACTGTTGGCGAGGCCTTGCTAAGCCCTACCCGCACTTACGCCCCTGTCATCTACAAGCTGCTTGAGCAACACCCTGGTGTGATCCGTGGTCTGATCCACTGCTCTGGTGGCGCTCAAACCAAGTGCCTCAAGTTTGGCGGCGGCATCCACTTCATCAAGGATGCCCTGTTTCCCACCCCCCCCATATTCAAGACCATCCAGAAGGTTTCCGGCACCAGTTGGAAGGAAATGTACAAAGTCTTCAACATGGGGCACCGAATGGAAGTCTATTGCCTCCCTGAAGAAAGCGGCAAGGTAATCCAAGTCGCCGCCAGCTTCGGCATTGAAGCCCGAGTCATTGGTCGCACCGAAGCCCATGATGGCACCAACAAGCTCAGCCTCAGTCATGATGGTCAGGTTTTCTGCTACGGCTGACACAAGAGCAGCCTG
>JBJHAY010000053.1:0-13572 GCA_050485205.1 Gammaproteobacteria bacterium | reverse complement strand
CTCTGATCCTGCCTCTGAATTGTTGGTGCTGTCGGGCCGCACCATGGGCACCAGTTATGAGATCCAGATGCGGGAGGTGCCTGCCGCCATCGAGCTGGAGTCTTTGTCGGCCCAACTGCAAATCCTGCTCAATCGCCTCGACCGGGAACAAATGTCCACCTACGCCGAGGCTTCTGAACTTTCCCGCTTCAATCGCGCCGCTCCTGGTGAGGAGGTGGCCGCTTCCGTCGAGTTGCGTCAGGTGATCCTGGCGGCCCAGGAAATTCATCAGTTGAGCGAGGGCGCCTTTGATGTGACCGTGGGGCCGCTGGTGCGACTGTGGGGCTTTGGTCCTGAGTGGCGCGAGTCCATGTTGCCAACGGTGGATGAAATCGACGCTGCCCGTCACATGCTGGGCAGCGAGGCCATCGTGGTGGAGCAAGGGGGGCTGCGCAAGCTGCGTCCGCTGGAGGTGGATCTTTCCGCCATCGCCAAGGGCTTTGCGGTGGATCAGGTGGCGGACTGGCTCGATCAACTTGGGGTCGCCCACTACCTGGTGGAAATCGGCGGCGAGTTGCGCCTGAAGGGCAGTCGTGATGAGGGCAGGCCCTGGATTGCCGCCATCGAAACGCCAGTGCCCGGCGAGCGCCAGGTCTATGCCACCCTGCACAATAATGGCGCGGCCATTGCCGTGGCGGGCTCGGGGGATTATCGCAATTTTTTCGAGTGGGAGGGCAAGCGATATTCCCATGAAATCGACCCCCGCGATGGCTGGCCGGTCAGTCACGGCCTGGCTTCGGTGACGGTGGTGGCCCCTTCGGCCATGCTGGCGGATGCCTGGGCCACAGCGCTCATGGTGCTCGGTCCCGAAGATGGCATGCGGGTGGCAGGTGGCCTGGAACTTGCCGCCTATTTTATAATCCGCCGCGGTGAACAATTCGAGAGCAGACACACGGACAGCTTCTCCCGCTATCTTCAGTAACAAGGATTCCAATGGCAGCCAACAAGTTCGACATCATCGTCATCGGCAGTGGTCCCGCGGGTGAGTCCGCGGCCATGAATGCGGTCAAGACCGGCAAGAAGGTTGCCGTGATTTGCGACAAGGACCGGCCCGGCGGCAATTGCACCTATCTTGGCACTATTCCCTCCAAGGCCCTCAGGCATGCGGTGAAGCAGTACATGCAATTCAACACCAACCCCTTGTTCCGGGAGTTTGGCGACGTGCGCAAGCTGACTTTTCCCCAGGCTCTGAAACATGCACAGCGGGTGGTGGAAGAGCAGGTGAGTCTGCGCACTGACTTCTATGATCGCAACCAGGTGACAGTGTACAAGGGTGTCGCCAGCTTCATCGATGCCAATACACTGCTGGTGGCCTCGGGCAAGTCACGTACCCGCCTGCATGCCGACAACTTCGTCATCTGCACCGGCTCGCGGCCCTATCGCCCGGAGAATATCGACTTCAGCCATAAGCGGGTGTTCGACAGTGACACCATCCTTAATATCGACTTCACGCCACGCAAGGTGACCATCATCGGCGCCGGTGTCATCGGCAGTGAGTACGCCTCCATTTTCGGTGGTCTCGGCATCAAGGTGGAACTGATCAATCCGGCGCCAGCACTGCTGTCCTTCCTGGACAGCGAAATTTCCGATGCCCTGGTGTACCACCTGCGCAACCTCGGTGTGCGCAGCCGCCACAGCGAGGAATTGGATCACATTGAATATCACAGCGACTGTGTGGTCACTCATCTCAAGTCGGGCAAGAAGATCAAGAGTGACATTGTCATGTGGGCCAATGGCCGCACTGGCAACACTGATCGTCTGCACCTGGAGAACGTGGGTTTGAGCGCCAACAGCCGTGGTCAGTTGGAAGTGAATCGCCAGTATCAGACCGCGGTCCCCAATATCTATGCCGCCGGCGATGTGATCGGCTGGCCGTCACTGGCCAGCGCCGCCTATGACCAGGGACGTTGCGCGTCCAATGCCATCGTTGATCCCGAAGAGTTTTATTTTGTCGATGAAATCCCATCGGGTATTTATACTATTCCGGAAATCAGCACCACAGGGCTCAACGAAGAAGAGCTGACAGCGCGCAAGGTGCCCTATGAAGTGGGCAAGGCGTTTTTCCGCAACATCGCCCGCGCCCAGATTACGGGAGAAGAGGTGGGCATGCTCAAGATCATCTTCCACTTCGATACTCTTGAGATACTCGGCATTCACTGTTTTGGTGACCAGGCGTCCGAAATTGTGCACATCGGCCAGGCCATCATGAACCAGAAGAACGGGGGCAATACCCTCAAGTATTTCCTCAACACCACTTTCAATTACCCCACCATGGCGGAGGCCTACAAGGTGGCAGCGCTGGATGGCATCAACCGGGTATTCTGAAAGCAATGTAATTGATAATCATTCTCAATATCTGCGCTTAAGGCTTGATTTTGCGCCAGTTTGGAGAAAAAAACCTTGATCGAAAATGCCTAAAAGTGTAAATTGGCACCCCGCTTAAGGGTGTGAAATAAAATACTTTTTTACGATCCGGCCAGGGCCTTCGGCCACGCCTGAATCAGTTTCAAAACCTTAATATTCGCGTTGGGTGTCAGTAGTCGTTCTTTGTGTCGATTACTGTTTTTTTTTGCTGAAAATCCCGACCCGGCAATGCAGTTGTTCAGTTGATAACGACAGGAAATTGATGTGAACGCAGAACTCTGGCCGTTTATTGCTTACGCCACAATCGTCATCCTTCTCATCATAGGATTGCTGGTCGCCTCTTACTTTCTTGGGCAGAAGCGCAAGGATCACGCTACCCACGATGTTTACGAATCCGGTCAATTGGGTGTAGGTTCTGCCCAATTAAGAATGAACGTTCCCTTTTATCTCACCGCCATCATGTTCATCATCTTCGACCTGGAAGTGGTGTTTCTGGTGGCCTGGGCCATTTCCATCCGCGAGGGTGGCTGGCTCGGCTTCGTCGAAGTCTTCATCTTTATTTCCATTCTGATCGCTGGCCTGATTTATCTGTGGAAGTCCGGCGCCCTCGAATGGCGGACCTTGCGCCAGCAGCAGGACCATGCCCGCATCATTGGCGAGGGTGGGGTGGTCAATGTGAAGCGTGGCCAAGCCAAGACACAATCCTCTCATGATGGTCATCACGACACAGGAGCAGCACACTGATGAGTTGGGAACTGGTTAGACCCGAGGACACTTCCTCCCCCCGTCCCGGCATGGAACAGTTCGATGACTACATTCGCAAGAATGTGGTGATGGCGAAACTGGAAGACATGGTGGCCTGGGGCCGCAAGCACTCCCTGTGGCCGTTCAACTTCGGCCTTTCTTGCTGCTACGTGGAAGCGGCCACCGCCATTTCCAGCCGCCACGACATCGCCCGCTTTGGCGCCGAGGTGTTTCGCGCCACGCCACGCCAGGCTGACATGATGATCGTTGCCGGCACCGTGTTCCGCAAGATGGCGCCAGTGGTACAGCGTCTGTATGAACAGATGATGGAGCCACGCTATGTGATCTGCATGGGCTCCTGCGCCAACTCCGGCGGCATGTACGATATTTATTCAGTGGTGCAGGGCGTGGACAAGTTCCTGCCGGTGGATGTGTATGTTTCCGGCTGCCCGCCACGCCCCGAGGCACTGCTGCAGGGCCTGGTGCTGTTGCAGGATTCCGTGGGCAAGAAGCGTCGCCCGGTCAGTTGGGTGATTACCGACCAGGGCGTGTACGAGCGCGAGAAGGTGGATGTGCAGCGCGTCAAGCGCCTGCCCGAGCGTATCGCCGCCACCGAGCTGCGCAGCCCGGACGAAACATGATGCAGCTCCTGTGGGAGCGAGCCCTGCAGCGACAAGATTGGGTCGCCTGCAAGGCAGGCTCCTACAGAGAAGAAGGGATCGGATCGAGAGCAGGGCATGAAAGCCTGAATCAAATTTGAAACGAGACAGAGAACAGCAGTGAGCGCAACGACAGCCCAGAGCCAGAATCAAGAACTCCCCGCCGTTATCGCCAACCTCTATGCGAAATTCGGCGAGTCTTCCTTTGTGCGCCAGCATACCGCCGAGGGCATGCCGACCCTGTGGTTGGGCCGCGACAAGCTGCTGGACGTGTTGCGCTATCTGCGCGACGAACACAAGCCGCGTTACGAAATGCTGCTGGACGTCACCGCCATCGACGAGCGTGTGCGCGTGCACCGCGAAGGTCAGCCCGACAGCGACTTCACCGTGGTCTACCAGGCCATGTCCTGGTCCGGCAACTGCGACATCCGCCTGAAGGTGGCACTGAAGGAAAATGACCTCAATGTGCCCACCGTGATCGGCCTCTGGCCCAGCGCCAACTGGCAGGAGCGGGAAACCTGGGACATGTTCGGCATTGTCTTCACCGGTCACCCCAATCTCAGCCGCATTCTGTTGCCGCCCACCTGGGTCGGCCACCCGCTGCGCAAGGATCATCCGGCCCGCGCCACGGAAATGGAACCCTATCGCATGAGCGACGAGATCCAGGACCGTGAACACGAGGCCATGAAGTTCAATCCGGAAGAGTGGGGCATGAAGCGCGCTTCCGACACTTCCGAGTACATGTTCCTCAACTTCGGCCCCAACCACCCGGCGGCCCACGGTGTCATCCGTTTCGCCCTGCAGCTGGAAGGCGAAGTGGTGGTGGACTGCGTGCCCGACGTTGGCTATCACCACCGTGGCGCGGAGAAGATGGGCGAACGCCAAAGCTGGCATACCTACATTCCCTACACCGACCGCATCGACTACCTGGGCGGCGTGATGAACAACCTGCCGTATGTTATGGCAGTGGAGAAAATGGCCGGCATCAAGGTGCCGGAGCGGGTGCAGGTGATCCGGGTGATGCTGGCGGAATTCTTCCGTATCTGCAGCCACCTGTTGTTCTACGGCACCTGGGCGGTGGACTTGGGACAACTGTCCCCCTTGTTCTACTGCTTCGTCGACCGCGAAAAAGCTTTCAACATCATCGAGTCCATCACCGGCGCGCGCATGCATCCGAGCTGGTTCCGCATCGGCGGCCTGGCCCAGGATCTGCCGAAGGGCTGGGACAAGCGCATCCGCGAGTTCGTTGATTACTTCCCGAAACGTCTGGATGAATACGACAAGATGGTGATGGCCAACTCCACCATCCGTCAGCGTACCCGTGGCGTCGGCACCATCAGCACCCAGGATTGCTTCGACTGGGGCATCACCGGCCCCGCCATCCGTGCCACCGGCCTGGAGTGGGATTATCGCAAGAACCGTCCCTACAGCGGCTATGAGAATTTCGAGTTCGACGTGCCCATCGCCGTCAACGGTGACTGCTACGACCGTGCCGCGGTGCGCGTCGAGGAAATGCGCCAGAGCTGCCGCATCATCAAGCAGTGTCTGGAAAACATGCCGGAAGGCCCCTACAAGGCCGACCACCCGCTGGCGACGCCGCCGATCAAGGAACACAGCAAGCAGGACATCGAGACCCTCATCAACCACTTCCTGGGGGTGAGCTATGGTCCCATCATCGATCCCACCGAGATATCCATGTGCATCGAGGCCACCAAGGGCGTCAATCTGTACTACTTGGTCAACGATGGTGGCGTCGGCGCCTACAGGACCCGCATCAGGACGCCGTCCTTCATCCACATTCAAGCCATCCCCTTCATCAGCCGTGGGTTGATGCTGGCGGACTTCACGGCAGTGGTGGCCACCACTGACTTCGTGATGGCCGACGTGGATCGTTGATCGAACAGAACTTGCGGGAAAACAGCGTTACAAGGGCAGGAACAGAGAACCTATGAGCAACATCATCGCCAGCACAGCTCCGAAAGCACGCCAGCTGACGCCCGAGGAGATTCATGACATCGAGCATGAAAAGACTCACTATCCCTATGCCCAGGCCGTGGGCCTGGAAGCGCTGAAAATCGTGCAGAAATACCAGGGTTGGGTATCCGACGACAGTCTGTTGGCGGTGGCCGAATACCTGGACATTCCCCCCGACGAACTGGAAGGGGTGGCCACCTTCTTCAACCTGATCTACCGGCGTCCGGTGGGCAAGAACGTGATCCTGCTGTGCGACAGCGTCGCCTGCTGGATGCTGGGTTGTGACGATCTCAAGGATCACATCACCAAGACCCTCGGCATTGACTACGGCGAGACCACCAAGGACAACCTTTTCACTCTGATTCCGGTGCCCTGTCTGGGCGACTGCGACAAGGCCCCCAGCATGATGGTGGGGCGCGAGACCTATCGCAATCTGACACCGGAAAAGATCGATCAGATCATTGCAGACCATCGTTCCAAGGCATAAGCGGCATCGAGAAGCATGAAGAATCCACTGACCAAGAACATCGAACCAGGCAGGGCGCCATTCAACTTCCAGCAGTATCAGGCGGCCGGCGGCTATGAAAGCGTGCGCAAGGTGATCACCATGGTGCCGCGTGACGTCATCAATCTGGTGAAGGACGCCGGCCTGCGTGGCCGTGGCGGCGCCGGTTTCAACACCGGCCTGAAGTGGAGCTTCATTCCCGAGCCCGATGGCGGTCCCCGCTATCTGGTGGTGAATGCCGACGAAATGGAGCCCGGCACCTTCAAGGACCGCCTGCTGATGGAGCATGACCCACATTTGTTGATCGAGGGCATGATCACCAGCGCCTATGCGCTCCAGGCCCAGACCGGCTATATCTTCCTGCGCGGTGAGTACACCGTGTCCGAGGAAAGATTGCTGAAGGCCATCGACGAGGCTTATGAGAATGGCATGCTGGGCAAGAACATCCTCGGCACCGACTTCTGTCTCGATATCTACCTGCATACCAGTGCCGGCCGTTACATCTGCGGCGAGGAAACCGCGCTGCTCAACGCTCTCGAAGGCAAGCGCGCCAATCCCCGCGCCAAGCCGCCATTTCCCCAGGTCAGTGGCCTGTGGGGTCGTCCCACCCTGGTGAACAACGTCGAGACCCTGTGCAACGTGCCCGGCATCATCAATCTTGGTGTCGAGTGGTTCAAGGGACTGGGCATCGGTGAAGATGCCGGCACCAAGTTGTGTGGCGTCAGCGGCCGCGTCAAGAACCCCGGCTGCTGGGAAATGCCCATGGGTACCACCTTCCGCACTCTGCTGGAAGACTATGCCGGCGGCATGCAGGACGGCTACCAATTGAAGGCCTTCCTGCCAGGCGGCGGTTCCACCGACTTCCTGTTGCCGGAACACCTGGACCTGCCCATGGACTATGGCGCCGTTGGCAAGGCCGGTAGCCGTCTCGGCACCGCTCTGATCATGGTGCTGGACGACAAGACCTGTCCCATCGGCTGCATCCGCAACCTGATCAAGTTCTTCGCCCACGAATCCTGTGGCTGGTGTACCCCTTGCCGGGATGGCCTGCCCTGGGTCGAGCACATCCTCAACAAACTGGAGGAGGGCAGCGGCACCATGAAGGACATCGAAATTCTGCAGGAAATGACCACTTACATGGGCCCAGGCAACACCTTCTGCGCCCTGGCTCCTGGCGCCGCCGAGCCGCTGCAGAGTGGCCTCAAGTTCTTCATGGATGAATTTGTCGAACACGTGAACAGCGGCTGCAAATACAAGAAGAAAGCCTGAAGTACCCTGGGCGATTCTTGATAGTTTGGTTTAAGTAGTTTGTAGAAAAGGCTGAATCGAAAGAAGTTTTAATCGGAGTTCCGAATGGCCAAGATTACCATTGATGGCAAGGTCTTTGAAGTAGACCCGAAGAAGAACCTGTTGGAGGAGTGCCTCTCCGAAGCAGTGGACCTGCCATATTTCTGCTGGCACCCGAGCATGGGCTCGGTGGGCTCCTGCCGTCAATGCGCGGTGATCGAGTACGCCAATGACGAGGACCAGCGCGGTCGCCTGGTGATGGCCTGCATGACCTCACCCCGTGATGGCGCCCGTTATTCCATCGAGGCCGCGGCCAAGTTCCGTTCCCAGGCCATCGAAAGCATCATGCTCAGCCATCCCCACGACTGTCCGGTGTGCGAGGAGGGCGGTGAATGTCATCTGCAGGACATGACCGTGATGTCCGGCCACACCTACCGCCGCTATGATGGCAAGAAGCGCACCCACACCAATCAGTACCTGGGGCCCTTCATCAATCATGAGATGAACCGCTGCATCACCTGCTACCGCTGTGTGCGTTATTACAAGGACTATGCCGGCGGCACCGACTTCGGCCCCCAGGCCTCCCACAACCACACCTACTTCGGCCGCTGGCAGGAAGGTGCCCTGGAAAGCGAATTTAGTGGCAACCTGGTGGAGGTGTGCCCCACTGGCGTGTTCACCGACAAGCCCTTCAGCAAGTTCTATTCCCGCAAGTGGGACCTGCAGACCGCGCCGTCCGTGTGCGCCTCTTGCAGCGTTGGTTGCAACATCTCCCCTGGTGAGCGCTATGGCACCCTGCGCCGGGTGGTGAATCGCTTCAATGACGCCGTCAACGGCTACTTCCTCTGCGACAAGGGCCGTTTCGGCACTGGCTATGTCAACAGCGACGAGCGCATCCGCGTCTGCATGAGCCGCGACAGCCATGATGGCCGTCCCCATCAGATCAAGCCTGAGGATGCCAAGGCGCGCCTGCTGGCCATGGGCGGTCAGGCCATTGGCATCGGTTCGCCGCGCGCCACCCTGGAAGCCAACTTCGCCCTGCGCGAACTGGTGGGCGCCGACAACTTCCATGCCGGGGTCAGTGATCTCGAGTTCGGCATGCTGAAGCAGATTCTCGACACCTACGAAACCAGGCCGGTGCGGGTTGCCAGCATCAAGGACATCGAGGCCTCCGACGCCGTGCTGATTCTCGGCGAGGACCTGACCAATACCGCCGCCCGCCTGGCCCTGGCCGTGCGCCAGTCCGCCAAGAACCTGGGCAAGGAAATGGCGGAGAAGATGAATTTCCCGGCCTGGCACGATGCCGCCATCCGCCAGCTGACCATGGATCGTAAGAGCCCCATCTACATTCTCAGCAGCCATGCCACCCGTCTCGATGACGTGGCCAAGACCACCCATATCAGCCTGCCGGCCCAGAGTGCCCGCATCGGCTTTGCCATTGCCCATGCCCTGGATGCCAGCGCCCCTGCCGTTGCCGGCCTGAGCAAGGAAGAACAAGCCCTGGTACAGGAGATTGCGGAGACCCTGAAAGCCGCCAAACAACCGCTGATCATCAGCGGCACCTCCAGCCTCACGCCTGCCTTGATCGATGCCGCCGCCAATGTTGCCACCGCCCTGGCGGACGGTGACAAGCGCGCCAATCTGGCCCTGGTGCCCGCCGAGGCCAACAGCCTGGGTCTGGCTTTGTTGTTGCGCCACAGTGGCAACACCCTGGGCAAGGCCATGGCCAGCGGTGCCAAGCAGGCCATCGTGCTGGAAAATGATCTCTATCGCCGTGCACCCAGCGCCCAGGTCGATGCCTTCATTGATGGCCTCGACAAGCTGGCGGTGCTGGACAGCCTCAAGCACCGCACCGGCGAGCAGGCCAACCTGGTGCTGCCAGCCGGCAGCTTCGCGGAAATCGCCGGCACCTATGTCAATTACGAAACCCGGGCCCAGTTCCTATTCTCGGTGTACAAGCCCGCCGATGACATCCGTTCCAGTGCCAAGTGGCTGTCCAATGTCACCAGCATTGCCGAGCTGACCCAGGCCTGCGCCGCGGCCCTGCCCAATGGCGAAGTGCTGAAGCTGATCGCGCCTGGTCCGGAGTTCAACGTGGCCGGCATGAAGGTGGCGCGCCAGCAGCATCGCTACAGTGGCCGCACCGCCATGCGGGCCAATGTCAATGTGCACGAGCCCAAGCAGGAGCAGGACGAAGATGGCGTCATGCGCTATTCCATGGAAGGGGTGCCACCATTGAAGGATGCCACCGTGTTCAATACCGCCTGGGCGCCAGGCTGGAACTCCAACCAGAGTATTTTCAAATTCCAGAAGGAAGTGGGTGGCGAGTTGAAACAGGCCGACCACGGCGAGCGTTTGATTGCAACCAGTGGCGGCACCAAGCAATACGCGCCAGCCAATGTCGACAGCGCCGCCAACAATGGCGAGGGCTTGAGCGTGTTCCCGCTCTACCACTTGTTCGGCAGCGAAGAATTGACCGCCCACAGCCCGGCGATTCAGGAAAAGGCCAGTAGCGCCTACGTGGCCTTGAGCCCGGCTGACGCGGAAAAACTCGGTGTGCAGGCCAGCGACGGCGTGCAGGTGGACGGCAATGGCGCCGTGCCCTGCCTGATCCGCGATAGCCTGCAACCAGGCAGTGTTGGCATCAGCGTTGGCCTGGAAGGTCTCAACTTCCTCAATATCGGTACCAGTGTTTCCCTGCGGAAAGCGGAGAGTTGGAAAGCCCCAGCCGGCTGGCGGGCCAGCAACATCATCGCCAGTGACAAGAGGTCTGCATAATGTTTGAGTTTGAAGTGGGATCTCCTCTCAATATCGCGCTGATCCTCGGCGCCGTGCTCACCACGGCTGCCTTGTTGATCTGGCTGGAACGGCGCATGCTGGGCTTCTGGTCCGAGCGTCTCGGCCCCAACCGGGTGGGACCCTGGGGAGTAGGGCAGGTGATCGCCGACGTGGTGAAACTGCTGACCAAGGAAGACTGGGTGCCGCCGTTTGCCGACAAGTGGCCCTTCATCATTGCGCCACTGGTGTTGCCCGTGGTCATGCTGCTGAGTTTCGCGGTGATTCCCTTCGCTCCTGGCGTCGGCATCATCGACATGAACATCGGCGTGCTCTGGGTCTTCGCCATGGCGGGCCTGGCTGCCTACGCCGCCATGCTGGGCGGCATCGCCTCCAACAACAAGTTCTCGCTGCTGGGCGCCCTGCGTGCTTCTGGTCAGATGATCAGCTACGAAGTATTCATGGGGGTTTCCATTCTCGGGGTGGTGATTCTTTCCGACAGCTTCAGCCTGCGCACCATCGTCGAGGCCCAGGAAGACGGCTGGTTCTTCATTCCCCAATTCTTCGCCTTCCTGGTGTTCATGGTGGCGGGCCTGGCGGAATCCCATCGCTGGCCTTTCGACTTGCCAGAAGGTGAGTCGGAAATCATCTCCGGTTACAACACTGAATATTCCGGTATGAAATTCGGCCTGTTCTTTGTCGGTGAGTACATCGGCATGCTGTTGCTGTCCGCCTTGATTCCGGTGCTGTTCTTTGGTGGCTGGCACGCACCCTTCGGTTGGACCATCGGCAATGAAGTCTTCTCGGGCGTGTTCTGGATGAGCATCAAGACACTGTTCTTCGTGCTCTTCTTCATCCTGGTGCGCGCGGCCCTGGCCCGTCCCCGCTATGACCAACTGATGACTTACGGCTGGCTGGTGATGCTGCCGCTGTCCCTGGTCAACCTGCTGGTGACCGGCGCCCTGGTTCTGATTCAAGGGAGTTAATGCGATGCTCAAAGCAATTGCCAAACAAGTCAACATCATCTGGTCGCAGGTGGTCTCCCTGTGGCTGGTATTCATGCATGTGTTCAAAAAACCGGATACGGTGGAATACCCGGATGTGCAGCCTTACATGTTCCCGCGCTGGCGTGGCCGCATCATCCTCACTCGCGATCCCGATGGCGAGGAGCGTTGTGTAGCCTGCAACCTGTGCGCGGTGGCCTGTCCGGTGGATTGCATTGCCCTGCAGAAAACCGAGGACGAGAACGGCCGTTGGTATCCGGAGTTCTTCCGCATCAACTTCTCGCGCTGCATCATGTGCGGTTTCTGCGAGGAGGCCTGCCCGACTCACGCGATCCAGCTCACGCCCGACTTTGAAATGGCCGAGTACGTGCGCCAGGACATGGTCTGGGAGAAGGAGCATCTGCTGATCAGCGGCACCGGCAAGTACCACGACTACAATTTCTACAAAGTCGCCGGCAAGAGCATTGGCGGCAAGGGAAAGGGCGAAGCTCAGAACGAGCACCCGCCGATCGACCGCAGGAGCCTGTTGCCATGACCGTGATGTTTTATCTTGCTTCCCTGATTGCCATTCTCTCTACCATGATGGTGATCACCAGGACCAATGTGGTGCACGCGCTGCTGTACTTCATCGTCTCATTGCTGGCGGTGGCGGTGATCTTCTTTACCATGGGCGCGCCCTTTGCCGCGATTCTGGAAGTCATCGTCTACGCCGGGGCCATCATGGTGCTGTTCCTGTTCGTGGTGATGATGCTGAACCTGGGACAGACCACTGAGGCCCAGGAAAAAGCCTGGCTGGCGCCTGGCCTGTGGGTGGGACCGGCGATACTGGCCGCGCCCTTGCTGGCGCTGATGCTGTTTGCCCTGAATCAGGCCGATCAAGCCACTGGACACACCGTGGTGGCCGCCAAGGAAATCGGCGCCGATCTGTTCGGCCCCTATGTGCTTGCGGTGGAGCTGGCCTCCATACTTTTGCTGGCGGGTCTGGTGGGCGCCTACCACCTGGCCAGAAAATAACGACAGACAGGAACGACGTTTATGCCCGTGGATATGTCAACCGTGCCAATGGAGCACGGACTCATAGTGGCCGCCATTCTCTTCATCCTGGGGATGGTGGGCGTGCTGACCAGAAGAAACATCATGTTCGTGCTGATGTCGCTGGAGGTCATGCTCAATGCCGCTGGACTCGCCTTTATCGTCGGGGCCTCGCGCTGGGGCCAGACCGATGGTCAGATCATGTTCCTGATGATCATCACCCTGGCGGCCGCCGAAGTGGCCATCGGACTTGGTCTGGTGCTGCAGATGTTCCGTCGCTACCGCACCCTGGATCTCAATAAGCTTGGTGAGATGAGAGGATAAGAAATGCTGGATTTGCTTTGGTTGGTACCCACGATACCCTTGATCGGGTTCCTGATTCTCACGCTCACCTTCGGCAAGTTGCCGCAGTTGCCCGCCGCCATTGTCGGCGCTGGCTCCATTGGTCTTTCGTTTTTGGTGGCGGTGCTGGCCGGCACCGAGTTCCTGGTGATGAATGCCGCGGGACAGATGACCAGTTTTTCCCAGACTCTGTGGACCTGGATGTCGGTAGGGGGCTTCGAGGCCGGCTTTACGCTCTATCTTGATGGCCTGTCCCTGGTGATGATGTTCGTGATCACCGGCGTCGGCTTCCTGATTCACGTTTATGCCACCGGCTACATGTCCGGTGATCCCGGCTTTTCCCGCTTTTTCTCCTACATGAACCTGTTCGTGGCGGCCATGCTGATCCTGGTGCTGGGTGACAACCTGGTGCTGCTGTTCATGGGCTGGGAGGGCGTGGGCCTGTGTTCCTACCTGCTGATCGGCTTCTGGTACAGTGATTCCTACAACGGTTACTGCGCCCGCAAGGCCTTCGTCATGACCCGTGTCGGTGACGCTTCCATGGCCCTGGGTCTGTTCCTGCTGTTCATGAGCCTGGGCACCCTCAATATCCAGGAACTGCTGACCCGCGCCGAGGCCCAGTGGGCCGTCGGCTCTGGTGTAGCCATCGCCGCCACCTTGCTGTTGCTGGGCGGTGCCGTCGGCAAGTCGGCGCAGCTGCCGCTGCAGACCTGGTTGCCGGATGCCATGGCTGGCCCGACGCCGATCTCCGCCCTGATCCACGCCGCCACCATGGTGACCGCGGGCGTCTACCTGATTGCCCGTACCCACGTGCTTTACATGCTGGCACCGGAAGTGCAGTACCTGG
>JBJHAY010000052.1:0-13633 GCA_050485205.1 Gammaproteobacteria bacterium | reverse complement strand
CAGCTTGCGCTGCACCGAAGAAATGGAAGCCTTGCGCGACTCGGTGACAAAGCGCACCGCCTGGTCATATAGGTCATCGCTTTCATCCCCGCTGCCGCCATCACCATCGCCCCCGCCAAAGCCGTCCAGGCCATTGCCATTGCCGCTGTCGGCGGTGATCGAATCGATATAACAGGGCTCACCACGCTGGCGCCAGTCCGCCACCACCCGGTGCACTTCATCATCCGCCACGAAGGCGCCATGCACGCGCTGGGCGACGCCACCACCGGGAGGCAGGAACAGCATGTCCCCATGCCCCAGCAGTTGTTCCGCGCCGCCTTCGCCTAGGATGGTGCGGGAGTCGATTTTCGACTGCACCATGAAGGACAGACGGGTGGGGATATTGGCCTTGATCAGACCGGTCAGCACGTCCACCGAGGGACGCTGGGTGGCGAGAACCAGATGGATGCCGGCCGCCCTCGCCTTCTGGGCGATGCGGGCAATCAGTTCTTCCACCTTCTTGCCCACCACCATCATCATGTCCGCCAATTCGTCGACGATGACCACGATGAAGGGCAGTTCCTCCAGGGTATCGCGGGTCTGCTCCTCCTCCGCCAGCATGGGATCGGGACGCCACAGTGGGTCAGGAATCGGTGTGCCCGCCTTGATGGCATCAGCCACTTTCTTGTTGAAGCCCGCCAGGTTGCGCACGCCCATGGCGGACATCAATTTATAGCGCCGCTCCATCTCGGCTACACACCAGCGCAGACCATTGGCGGCCTCCTTCATGTCGGTGATTACCGGTGTCAGCAGGTGGGGAATGCCATCATAGACCGATAGTTCCAGCATTTTCGGATCAATCATGATCATGCGTACATCACGCGGGCTGGACTTGAACAACATGCTGAGAATCATGGCATTGACCCCCACTGACTTGCCCGAGCCAGTGGTACCCGCCACCAGCAGATGAGGCATGCGCGCCAGATCCACCACCACTGGATGACCGCCGATGTCGTGCCCCAAGGCCAGACTCAAGGGGGAGCGGGCATTGTCGAATTCCTGTGATGCCAGCACCTGACTGAGCTTGATGATTTCCTTCTTTTCATTGGGTATCTCGATGCCGATCACGGTCTTGCCCGGAATCACTTCCACCACCCGCAGGCTCGGCACCGCCAGGGAGCGGGCCAGGTCCTTGACCAGGTTGCTGATGCGACTGACCTTGACCCCTGGCGCCGGCTGCACTTCAAAGCGGGTAATCACCGGGCCGGGATTGATGGCCACCACGTCGATGTCGATGCCGAAGTCCTTGAGCTTGATTTCCAACAGCTTGGACATGGCTTCCAGGGCTTCCTTGGAATAGCCCACACTTTTGTTGGGGGACCAGGGGTCCAGCAGGCTGATGGGGGGAAGCTGTCCGGTGGCGGGGCTGTCGAACAGCTTGCCTTGTTTTTCCTGTTGTACCCGCTTGCTGGGCGCCGGCTTGACTTCACGCACCGGCGCAATTTTGATGGGCTTGCGGGTACGGTCTTTCTCGATGAAATGATCAAGGGCTTCCTTGCGCCGGTGAATTGCCTGCCTTGCCTCCGCCTGTTCCCGCCGTGTCTCCCGCCACAAGCGAATGCGCTCCTGAACCCTGGTCCAGAGCACCAGGCTCAGGCGGCCAGTGCCATCCACCAGCGCCAGCCAGGACAGCCCAGTGGCCAAGGTAATCCCGAGAAACAGCAGGCACAGGAATATCATCGTGCTGCCGATCATTTCAAATGCCGGCAGGGACAATCCCGCTACCGCCTTGCCAATCATGCCACCCGCCGATTCCGGCAAACTTGAGCGGAAATGCAGGCTGGCCAGTGTGGTGGCCCCCACCAGGGTCAGCAGGAATCCGCTGCCACGCAAGAAGAACAATTCCCAGGACAACTGCACCGGCAACTTGCGATGACGGAACAACATCACCGCCCGGTGTACCAGCATCAGGGGAATGAGGTAGGCCAGATAGCCAAACAGCAGGAACAGCACGTCCGCGATCCAGGCGCCCGTGCGCCCCACATCATTGACAATATTGTTGGTATCACCGGTGCGGGACCAGCCTGGATCGAGCGGGGAATAGGAGTTGAGTGCCAGCAGCAGGTAGGCCGCAACCACCAGGAGCACGATCAGCAGCCCCTCCTTCAGCAGCAGACTGCGCAAGGCATTGGCATGTTGTTGCGGGGGCGAGGCGGAACGGCTGCTGGTTTTTGTGATGGTTCTTGCCAAGAATGCTGACCCGTCAATGTATTTAGCGCGTAATAATAAAGCAAGTTCTGATGAATTCCCAATCCAGCCCGGATATTTCACCCCCTCCGGTCCCTGTGCAGCACTGTGGCGTCGGCAACTGTGGGGAAATTTCCGGGCTGCCCACCCACAAGATTAGCTCTGCGTTCAGGGCTGGGAGGAAATGGTGTAAGATTCGCCCCTTGAAATTCAGCGCATCACAACCATCATTAAGCCCTGACTCCAATCGCAGCCAACCCGATCCAAGGAACCGCCACCATGTCCGAAGTACAACATCATCGCCTTATCATCCTCGGCTCCGGCCCCGCCGGCTACACCGCCGCGGTCTACGCCGCCAGAGCCAACCTCAAGCCAGTGGTGATCACCGGCATGCAGGCAGGCGGACAGCTGACTACCACTACCGAAGTGGACAATTGGCCAGGAGACGTGGAAGGTTTGCAGGGTCCTGATCTGATGGAGCGCATGCGCAAGCACGCCGAGCGTTTCGACACCCAGATCATTTTCGATCACATTCACACCGCCAAGCTTGATCAACGCCCCTTCCGCCTCAGCGGCGATGCCGGCGAATACAGCTGCGATGCCCTGATCATCGCCACTGGCGCCTCGGCCCAGTACCTGGGACTGCCCTCGGAACAGCAATACATGGGCAACGGTGTCAGCGCCTGTGCCACCTGTGACGGGTTTTTCTACCGCAACCAGCAGGTCTGCGTGGTGGGTGGCGGCAATACCGCAGTGGAAGAAGCGCTGTATCTCTCCAACATTGCCAGCGAGGTCACCCTGATCCACCGCCGTGACAAACTGCGCGCCGAGAAGATCCTGCAGGACAAACTGTTCGACAAGGAAAAGAACGGCAATATCAGGATCGAATGGAACCACCAACTGGAAGAGGTCTTGGGCCAGGACGGTGAAGTCAGCGGCGTGCGCATTCGCCACACTGAAACCGGCGCCACCAAGGAACTGGCCCTGAGCGGGGTCTTCATTGCCGTGGGCCACAAACCCAACTCCGACATTTTCGCGGGTCAGCTGGACATAGAGAATGGCTATATCAAAATCCACTCCGGTACCGAGGGCAACGCCACCCAGACCAGCATTCCTGGGGTATTCGCCGCCGGCGACATTGCCGACCACATCTATCGCCAAGCGGTGACCTCGGCCGGCTTCGGTTGCATGGCTGCCTTGGACGCGGAGAAGTTCCTCGACAACCTGCACTGATCGACTGCCATGTCCCTGACCCTGCCCTGGCTCAATGTGACGGATGCCGAATTTCCGGACATCGACAGGGCACTGACGGATCCCCCCGGATTGCTGGCTGCCGGGGGTGATCTGGGACCAGAGCGCCTGCTGAGAGCCTACAGCCTGGGCATCTTCCCCTGGTATGGGGAAGGCGACCCAGTGTTGTGGTGGTCACCAGATCCGCGCATGGTGTTATTTCCCGACGAACTCCACATCAGCCGCAGTCTTGCCAAACTGCTGGCGCGACAACCATTCCGCATCACCCTGAACCAGGCCTTTGCCGATGTGCTGCTGGCTTGCGCCGCTTCACGGCGCGATGGCGCCGGCACCTGGATCACCCCCGCCATGCGCCAGGCCTACGCTCGCTTGCATGATCTGGGTTATGCCCACTCAGTGGAAGTCTGGAACGGCGATCAACTGGTGGGAGGAATCTATGGCGTCGCCATGGGCAAGGTCTTCTTCGGCGAGTCCATGTTCAGTCGCGCCGCCAATGCTTCCAAGGTTGCCTTGGTTCACCTGGTAAAACAACTTGAAAGCTGGGGATATGAGCTGATAGATTGCCAGGTAGCCAGCCGCCATCTGGCCAGCCTGGGGGCCAGGGAGATTCCAAGACATTTGTTCCAACGCCATCTGCCAGGCAAGGGGCCGATACCCCCGCCCGACCCATGGCACGAGCGCTGGATTGATCCGGCGTCGGTTTGATTCCCGAATACAGAAAATCAGGACATTGCCAATCGCTCAGCACTACAAGGTTTCAATGGACAGCCCATGACTTCCTTGAAAGATATCCGTCTCTTCACCACCCAGAGCCACCCTTGCAGCTACCTGCCCGGGTTGAAAGCCAGAACCCTGTTTATTGATCCAGAGTTCCATGTCAGCCCGACACTCCATACCCATCTGTCGGAAATCGGCTTCCGCCGCAGTGGCCCTCACATGTACCGCCCCCACTGCGAGCAATGCCAGCTTTGTGTCCCCTGTCGCGTGGATGTCAGTCGCTTTCAGCTGAAACGCCGCTTCCGCCGCATCCTCAAGCGCAATGCAGACCTGGAAGTGCGGCAGGTCGAAAGCATTCGACAAGAGGAACACTACCAACTTTACGCCCACTACATCGACAATCGTCACCGGGATGGCGATATGTACCCGGCCAACCGGGAACAGTTCGAGTCGTTCCTGGCCAGTGCCTGCGACAGCACCTTGTTTTTCGAATACCGGCAAGGCGGCAGATTGCTCGGGGTCATGGTCTGCGACCGGCTGGAGAACGCCTTGTCGGCGGTTTACACCTACTACGACCACGAGGCGGCCGAGCGTTCCCTTGGGGTATTCGCAGTGCTGTGGCAGATAGAGGAAGCCAGGAGACTGGGCCTGACCTATCTTTATCTCGGCTACTGGATCAAGGGCTGTGCCAAGATGGATTACAAGATTCAATACCGCCCCATCGAGCTGTTCCTCAATGGCAAGTGGGTGATGCTCAACTGAGCCGACACAATCCCCTTCTACGCATGCCCCTCGCTGCAGCCTGGCCCTGACATACTGCCAAACTGATCACCATGCCTGGGCCTGCCGTGGCGCGGCCTTTGCCAAGCAGGCAAAATTCAGGCAAAATGCCTCGCCTTCGGTGGGAATGCCATGACATGACATGGGCCGACCCCGCCGGGAGATGCATATTCCCTGGCTTTCACTAGAGAGAAAGAATGTCGAAAGAAGATCAAATCGAAATGGAAGGCGAGGTCATTGATACCTTGCCCAACACCATGTTCCGCGTGCGACTGGAAAACGGTCACGTGGTCACCGCCCATATTTCCGGCAAGATGCGCAAGAACTATATCCGCATTCTCACTGGCGACAAGGTCAAAGTGGAGTTGACACCCTACGACCTGACCAAGGGCCGTATCACCTACCGCGCCAGATAATCCAGGGCGACGACCGACACGACTGGCTCCCGCCAGCCACCTGCCGCCGAGGCCCGGAGAAGCAAGCAGCCCCGTATCGGCGGCAAGTCCATCAGCTTGAGTTCAGGCTCCTGCCTTTTCCCTGCTGCGCTCACTGGCCGAGGTAATGTTCAGCACGATGTCGTCGTTTTCCACCGACACCTCCACATCGCCCCCGTTCACCAACTTGCCAAACAGGATGTCCTCCGCCAGGGGCTTCTTGATCTTGTTTTGCACCAGTCGCAGCATGGGCCGTGCACCCATGGCCTTGTCATAACCATGGCTGACGAACCAGTCGATGGCCTCTTCGTCCACGTGGATCACCACATTCTTGTCATCCAATTGCGCCTGCAACTGCACCAGGAATTTGTCCACCACGGTGCGGATCACGCTGACATCCAACGAGTGGAACTGGATGATGGAATCCAGGCGGTTGCGGAACTCCGGGGTGAACATGCGCCTGATCACCTCGGCACCGTCGGCGCTGTGATCCTGGGAGGTGAAGCCGATGGAAGCGCGGCTCATTTCCTGGGCACCGGCATTAGTGGTCATGATCAGGATGATGTTGCGGAAATCCGCCTTGCGCCCATTGTTGTCGGTCAGAGTGCCGTGGTCCATCACCTGCAACAACAGGTTGAACACATCTGGATGTGCCTTCTCGATTTCATCCAGCAACAGGACACAATGTGGATTCTTGGCAATGGCCTCGGTCAGCAGACCACCCTGGTCGAAACCGATATAACCGGGGGGAGCGCCTATCAGCCGTGAGACTGTGTGACGTTCCATGTACTCCGACATGTCGAAGCGCACCAGCTCCACGCCAAGAATCTTCGCCAGTTGCCGGCTGACCTCGGTCTTGCCGACTCCGGTGGGGCCGGCAAACAGATAGGAACCAATGGGCTTCTCGCCTTCCTTGAGGCCAGCCCGCGACAACTTGATGGACGTGGCCAGGGCATCGATGGCCTCGTCCTGACCGAACACCACCATCTTCAGATTCTTCTCCAGATCCTTGAGCAGGGTCTTGTCGGAAGCCGATACATTCTTGGGCGGGATCCTCGCGATCTGGGATACCACCCTCTCCACGTCACTGACACTGATGACCTTCTTGCGCTTGCCGTCCGCCTGCAGGCGCTGGTAGGCACCAGCCTCGTCGATCACATCGATGGCCTTGTCAGGCATGTAGCGGTCATTGATGTAACGGCTGGCCAGTTCCGAAGCAGCCTTCAGGGCCTTGTCGGTGTAGCGCAGGTCATGGTGCTCCTCGTAGCGGGACTTGAGCCCCTTGAGAATCTGGTAGGTGGTTTCCACGTCCGGTTCCTCGATGTCCACCTTCTGGAAGCGCCGTGACAATGCCCTGTCTTTCTCGAAAATGCCCCGGTATTCCTGATAGGTGGTGGAACCGACGCAACGCAGTTTGCCAGAGGTGAGTACTGGCTTCAGCAGATTGGAAGCATCCATGACGCCGCCGGACGCGGCGCCGGCACCGATAATGGTATGAATCTCGTCGATGAACAGAATGGCCTGGGGATTTTTCTGCAAATCCGCCAGCAGTGCCTTGAAGCGCTTTTCGAAATCGCCACGATACTTGGTGCCCGCCAGCAAGGCACCCATGTCAAGGGAATAGATGACACTGTCAGCCAGAATCTCCGGCACCTGGCGATCCACGATCTGCTTGGCCAGACCCTCGGCGATGGCAGTCTTGCCAACACCCGATTCTCCTACCAGCAGCGGGTTGTTCTTGCGGCGCCGTGACAGCACCTGCACCACCCGGGTGATTTCCTTGTCGCGGCCGATGAGGGGATCGATACGACCTGCCCTGGCCTCGGCATTGAGGTTGGTGGCAAAGGTTTCAAGAGGCTTCGGGGCCTGTTCTCCACCCTCAGTGGTCTCATTGACCTGCTCGGGCGACTCCTCGCGGCGGAAGCGCGGCACCTTGGGAGTGCCGTGGGTAATGTAGTTGACCACATCGATTCGGGCCACGTCCTGTTTTTTCAGGAAGAACACAGCCTGACTTTCCTGCTCGCTGAAAATCGCCACCAGCACATTGGCACCGTTGACTTCGCGCTTGCCGGAAGACTGCACATGGAAGACCGCGCGCTGCAACACCCGCTGAAAACCAAGGGTGGCCTGGGTATCAGGGCTGAGATCGTGATCCACGATCACTGGCGTGGTGGAATCCACAAAATTGATCAACTCATGGCGCAGAGTCTCGATGTCCACGTTGCAGGCAATCAGGACCTCGCGCGCGGAGGCATTGTCGAGCAGGGCCAGCAGCAGGTGCTCAACCGTCAGGAACTCATGCCGCTTGTTCTTGGCCTCCTTGAAGGCCCGGCTGAGGGTGTTTTCCAGATCTTTACTCAACATGACACTACCCTACTCTCATCTCATTGAACTACTGACTAAACACCTGACTAAACACCTGACCAAACACCGCCTGACCAAACACTTATGACCAAGCACCTGTTGCGACACTTCTGCAACAGTGGGCTGTCATCCCAGCCTTATACGATCCTTACTCATCCACTTCCACGTCACTCAGCAGCGGATGCTGAGACTCCCTGGCGTAATCATTGACTTGCAGTGCCTTGGTTTCGGCAACATCCCTGGTATAGACACCACAAACGCCTTTTCCTTCCGTATGCACCTTGAGCATCACCCGGGTAGCGGTTTCCACATCCATGCCGAAGAACCTGCGCAACACATCCACCACGAATTCCATCGGCGTGTAATCGTCGTTGAGCAGGATAACGCGGTAGAGAGGCGGTGGTTTCAGCTTTACTTCGTCGGGAGCAAGGGCCTCGCCCACGCCACCTTCCCTGTGAGGTTCAACATCCCCGGCCATGCCCGTTGCAACGCACCACCGGTTTCCCGTCTTACTGATCATGATTGTACTCAAATCAAACAAATGCAATGACGACAAAACTATACCACGAACCTGGCCAGCAATCTTCTCTACGTAATCTCAGTGACATTGGCGCACCGGCATAAGCACCAATTTTGGGGGTGTAATAAAAATTACAAGCACTGGTGACTAAAAATATATTTGACAAGCACAATAAAAAAAGCTATAGGTGTCGGCGCTTGGTTGTATAAAAAATGACCGCACCTGACAACAAGAATTCAAGCAACGCAGTGGGGTTACATGGACATGAGTACCGGTCAAGTAAAGTGGTTCAATAATGCAAAGGGCTTTGGTTTCATCCTGCCGGATGATGGGGGCGACGATCTTTTCGCACACTACTCCGTCATCGCCATGGAAGGGTATAAAACCTTGAAGGCAGGCCAGGCAGTATCCTTCGAGATCATAAAAGGACCGAAGGGATTGCATGCGACCAATATAGTCCCGATCAAGAGCGAAGACCGCGCTCGCTGAAACAGATCGGCACTGACAACAACGCCGCTCACAAGGACTGACATCTCCGAGAAATGGATGACAACTGCCCGCTTGCCTTTTAGCTTAGATATTTTCTATCCTTTCTTCGTTTTAATTCAGACTTTTCTATCAATTGTTCAACAAGTGCAGACCTAAACTTACGTGTGACCACTGAGGCCAGGTAGTGTAGTGTTGGCGTTTCAATCCTGGATTTCACTCCCCATGCCCCACCTGGTGCTGTTCAACAAACCCTACGACGTGCTTTGCCAGTTCACCGATGGTGGCGGCCGCGCCACCCTGGCTGACTTCATCCCCATCAAAGGCGTCTACGCGGCCGGTCGACTGGACCGGGATTCCGAGGGCTTGCTGCTGCTCACTGATGACGGCAAGCTCCAGCATAGGATCGCCGACCCGCGTCACAAGCTGGAAAAGACTTACTGGGCTCAGGTGGAAGGAGAGATTGGCGAAGAGGCCCTGTCCAGTCTCCGCCAGGGAGTGTCATTGAAAGACGGCTTGACGCTGCCGGCGGAGGCACGGCGCATCGAACCGCCAGCGATATGGGCACGACAGCCACCGATCCGGGAACGACGGCACATTCCCACCTCCTGGGTGGAGTTGACCATTCGCGAGGGCAGGAACCGCCAAGTGCGGCGGATGACCGCTGCGGTGGGCTTCCCCACTCTGCGCCTAATTCGTTGCGCCATCGGCCCCTGGCGGTTGGAAGATCTGCCGCCAGGTGAATACCGTGTTTTCAAGACCAAGCCCCTGTAGGAGCGAGCCCTGCTCGCGACCTCTTGTTATGTTTGGCTTCAGTGGCTTTTTTTCTGTGATGCAAGTCCAGTGGCCAGACACCTGGCTCCTTGGCTTCAGCGTTGTTGAGCTGGCTTGGCAATAGCTGGCGGTCGCGAGCAGGGCTCGCGCCTACCGGGGAGGGTGCCACTTCTTCATGGCGTCGGTATCAGCATCGCGGGCTTCCACCCAGTGCTCGCCGTCCTCGGCGCGGGTTTTCTTCCAGAACGGAGCCGAGGTCTTCAGATAGTCCATGATGAAGTTACAGGCGTCGAAAGCCGCCTGGCGATGGGCGCTGCTGACCGCCACCAGAACGATCTGGTCACCAGCGCTCAGCTCACCGATGCGGTGAATGATGGTGCCATCCAGCAACGGCCAGCGTTCACTGGCCTGATCGGCAATACGACGCAGACTCTTGTCGGTCATGCCCGGATAGTGCTCCAGATACAAGGCATGGACCTGCTCCGCAGCGTGATAATCCCGCACCAGGCCAGTGAAGGTGACGATGGCACCAGTGCCGCCGCTGACGGCACGCAACCTGGCGCATTCCTGCTCCAGACTGAAATCCTCATGCTGAATGACGATCTTCATCTTCAGCCTCCGGTGACGGGCGGAAAAAAGGCCACTTCGTCGCCCTCCGCCAGCCTGGCATCCCGGCCCACCACTTCCTGATTGCGGGCCACCAGCACTTTCTCCGCCAGCAACACCCGGCGCCAGGATTCTCCTCTTGCATCAACCAGGTGCTGAATCAGTTCCGCAACGGTTTGTACTCCCTCCGGCAACGCCAAGGTTTCCCGCTCCCGGCCCAGTTGTTCACGGATACTGGCAAAATAACACACGGTAATCATGCGCCCTCCTCCGGCCGCTGCCAGTCACCCGACTTGCCACCGCTTTTCTCCAGCAGGCGCACACTGGTGATTTCCATGCCACGATCCACCGCCTTGCACATGTCATAAATGGTCAAGGCCGCCACTGAGGCAGCAGTCAGTGCCTCCATCTCCACCCCGGTCTGCCCGGCCAGCTTGCAGGTGGCATCAATGATCACCCGGTTACCGGCTGCATCCGGGCGCAATTCCACCTTGACGGCACTCAGCATCAAGGGGTGGCAGAGGGGGATGAGATCCGAGCACTTCTTGGCCGCCTGAATACCGGCGATGCGGGCCACGGCGAATACATCGCCTTTTTTGTGTCCACCGGACACGATCAAGGCCAGGGTCTCTGGCAACATGCTGATTTCCGCGCGCGCCGTGGCCTGACGCTCGCTGATGGGTTTCTGGCCCACGTCCACCATGCGGGCATTGCCGCTGGCGTCCAGGTGGGTCAATTGGGATGAGGACTGTGTCATGAAAGCCGCCTTGGCGTTGCTGATGTAAAGTACGGGGGCATGTTTGCCAGAGGCCCTTGATGGGTGACCATTATCCCCCCTTGCCCGCCATTTATGAATAGCGCAGGGGCTGGGTCTGCTTGCCACTCCTCCCCACTGCTCGCGCCCAGTGGTGGTTGCCGGCTTCAGTGGCCTGTGCCTTGCTTGTGATTCAGTGGCACCTGTGATGCAAGATTGGTGGGTTGGTGTTGGGTTCGGTGGCTTTTCTGTTATGCAAGCTCGGTGGTTTTACTGTGATGCAAGCTTAGTGGCTTGGTGCCGGGTATTGGGGAGGGGGTGTCAAAAGCGCCGTGAACCCATCCATGGGGGCTCGCCTGCCGCATCCATGCGGCAGAGCGTTTTGCCACCCCCTCCCCAACACCCGACACCTCTGGCTTCCGCGCTGCTGCGCTTTTGGTTGCTGTAGCTTTAACCAGCAGTCGCAAGCAAGGCTTGGTGGACTCAGGGGCCAAGTAGGGTAGAATACCCGCTTTTGACCACAAGCCCCCCCATGACCTGGCACCCCCACAGCACCGTCGCCACCCTGGTCGAACGCGAAGGCCGCTTCCTGATGGTGGAAGAAGTGGACAACGGCCGCACCGTCTTCAATCAGCCTGCGGGACACCTGGAACCCAACGAGACCCTGTTCGAGGCCGCCCTGCGCGAAACCCTGGAGGAAACCGGCTGGGAAGTGCAACTCACCCACTTCCTGGGACTGTATTTCTATGTGACACCCAGTGGCATTACCTACATCCGCCACTGCTTCATTGCCGAACCGCGGCGTCATCATCCGCAACAGAGCCTGGATGAGGGCATCATTGCCGCGCGCTGGCTCGCTGCCGGGGAAATTCTCGATCCAGCCTTTGCCGCCCGCAGTCCCGCCGTCGGCAAGGTGCTGCGGGACTACCTGGCAGGTATCCGCTATCCGCTGGACTTGATATTTCACCACCGCGAATAAATCTTGCAGAAATGACACAGTCAACATCCACAACCAAGGTGATGGTCGGCATGTCCGGGGGCGTGGACTCCTCGGTTTCCGCCTGGCTGCTGCAACAGCAGGGCTACCAGGTGGAAGGTCTGTTCATGAAAAACTGGGACGAGGACGATGGCACCGAATACTGCACCGCCCTCGCCGACCTGGCGGACGCCGAGGCGGTGTGCTCCAGGCTTGGCATCCGCCTCCATACCGCGAATTTTGCCGCTGAATACTGGGACAATGTGTTCGAACACTTCCTGCGTGAGTACCGCGCCGGCCGCACTCCCAATCCCGACATCCTCTGCAACCGGGAAATCAAGTTCAAGGCCTTTCTCGACTATGCCACCCACCTGGGGGCGGATCTGATCGCCACCGGTCACTATGTCCGACGCCTGGACCGTGACGGCACAGTCTGGTTGCGCAAGGGCCTGGACCCCAACAAGGATCAAAGTTATTTTCTATGCGCGGTTAACGAAGCCCAACTTGCCCGCAGCCTGTTTCCGGTGGGGGAACTCACCAAGCCCCAGGTCAGGGAAATCGCCGCGACACAAGGCTTTGTCACCCATGACAAGAAAGACAGCACCGGTATCTGTTTCATCGGCGAACGCCGCTTCAAGGATTTTCTGCAAACCTACCTGCCGGCCCGGCCCGGCGCCATTGAAACCCCGGAAGGCAAGGTCATCGGCCAGCATGCCGGGCTCATGTACCACACCCTCGGCCAGCGCCAGGGGCTTGGCATTGGCGGCATCAAGGATGGCGCGGAGGCGCCGTGGTATGTGGCAGCCAAGGATCTGCAACGCAATGTCCTGATCGTGGCACAGGGCAATGATCACCCCTTGCTGTTCGCCACCGCCCTCAGCACCAGCCACATCGACTGGATCAACGCCGCGCATCCCGCCTTGCCCCTGCGCTGCAAGGCCAAGATCCGCTATCGTCAGCCGGACCAGGACTGCCTGCTGCAGGCCGACCCAAGTCACGGCTTCCGTGTCAGTTTCGACCAGCCCCAGCGGGCCGTGACCCCAGGGCAGTCCATTGTCTTCTACCAGGACGACCTCTGTCTGGGCGGGGCCGTGATCGAGCACTATTTTCAATGATGATCAAACGTCATACCCAACAGACCCTGGCCCTGGCCGGGGTTGCCCAGGCGGCCTTTCTGGCCCATCAGTTGTCCCAACACGGGGTGATGCCACAGGACCGTTTTGCCACCTGTGTCGAGAGTCTGTTCATTACTGATCCACCACACACGGTGGCGGTTTTCGGCAAGATTTCCAATCTCACCCTCGGGTTGCAGGCACTGGAGGAAATCCTCACGGGCAACAAGGGCTTCCTGCGCCAGCCCGAGGTCATCCGCCTGATCTTTTCGATTCTGCATCTGGAACCCAGGCTGTCCGCCGACCGCGCCATGCTCAGTGCCATCAGCGCGGGAATCGGCGCCATCGCCGCTGACTATCCAGTACCGGAACGTGGCAATGAGCCAGAAGTGGTGAACCGTCTGGCAGAGCTTTATGGGGCCACCATCAGCACCCTGCGTTTCCGCATCCAGGTACGCGGGCAGATGCAGCACTTGCGCAACGACCGGGTTGCGGCCCGCATCCGCGCCGTCTTGTTTGCCGGCCTGCGGGCCGCCGTGCTGTGGCGCCAATTGGGGGGGCGCCGCTGGCACCTGCTGATCCACCGCAAGCGCATGATCGCCGACATCGTCCATCTGCTTCAGCCCAGCCTGG
>JBJHAY010000051.1:7274-13661 GCA_050485205.1 Gammaproteobacteria bacterium | reverse complement strand
CGTGAACCCATCCGTGGGGACTCGCCTGCCGCATCCATGCGGCAGAGCGTTTTGCCACCCCCTCCCCAACACCCAACACCTCTGACTTCAGCGCTGTTGGGCTTTTGGATGCTGTAGCGTTTGGAATAAGCCACCAATCCTGCATAACAGAAAAGTCATTAATGCCGCATAACAGACAAACCACTAAGCTTGCGTCACAGAATAAGCCACTGAAGCCAGCAAGAACCTCCAGTCGCGAGCCGGGCTCGCTGCTATAGAGGGGCCTGGCGTTCCTTGTAGGCTTCCACCTGGCGGCCCACCCACACCAGAATCAGCAAAGACGGAATCACGATCACCGTGGTGATGATGAAGAACAGGGTCCAGTTGCCCCCCAGGCCATCCACCAGGGCGCCACTGCTGGCCGCCAGGGTGGTGCGGCCGAAGTTGGAAATCGAGGTCATCAGGGCGAATTGGGTGCCGGTGTAGGTGCGGCTGGCAAAGTAGGACATGAAGGAAATCACTGCCACCGTGGCAAAGGCCTGGGTGAAGTTGTCGATCAGCAGGGTCACCATGAACAGCACCGGGCTTGGACCCACCTGGGCCATCAGGGCGTATAGCAGGTTGGAGGAGGACATGGCGATGCCACCCACCAGCATGCCCTTGATCACGCCATAGCGGGTATTGATGAAGGCACCCATCAGAGAAAACACCACCGTCGCCAGCCCGCCCAGAAATTTCTGATAGAGGGCGATCTGCTCAGTGGTGAAACCCAGTTCCACATAGAACACCAGCGACATGCGTCCCAGCATCGCTTCACCCAGCCGAAAACTGAACAGAAATACCAAAATGGATGCCGCCAGCTTGAAGCCGCAGCGACGGAAGAATTCAGTGAATGGCGCCACCACGTGTTCCAGGAACCAGTTCACCACCGTGCCGCGGCGGTGATCGAACGCGTAGACTGCCGGTTTGCCCACATGGCTTTCGTCGGGTTCTGGAGACAGGCAGATCAGGCCCATCAGCACCACGTAGACCAGTGCCAGCACGTGATATACCGCAGGCCAACTCAGCCCCATGCTTTCCCCTCCCAGCCACAAAGCCAGGGTGCCACCAATGAAGCCATAGCCCGACCACCAGCCAGTGGTGGCAAAGGCCGCGGAGTAGGGCATCTTCTCGTCGGCTTCCTCCTCGGAAAACAAGGTGATGCGATAGGCGTCCACGGCAATGTCCTGGGTTGCCGAGGCAAAGGCGATGAGCAGGGCGAACAGGCTTACCGGCAGCAGATTGATGGCCGGATCAGTGCGGCTCAGCAGTAAAATGGCCATCACGATGATGGCCTGGGTCAGCAGAATCCAGGAGCGCCGTTGCCCCACCAGGGGAAATAGCCAAGGCACTCTGAGTTTGTCGACAAAAGGCGACCAGGCCCAGTTGAGCGCGTAGATGGCGGTGACCGCGCCTATGTATCCAATGGCCGAGCGTGACAAACCAGACTGCTGCATCCACAACGTCAACACAGAGCCGTGCAGTACCCAGGGAAAACCACTGGAGAAGCCCAACAGGAAGATGGTCAGAAAGCGGCGGTCGCGCAATTGCGCCAGGGATTGTCGCAGGGAGAGCAAGGCAGTCTCCAGTCAGTGGAAAAGCGCAACACTACCAATCATCCAGGGGCTTGGTAAACAGCTATTTCCGTTGCTGGAGTGGGCTCTGTTCACCACAGGGCATGAGCCAGGGTGGTGGCGGATTACAGCAGGTGGCCGGTCTTGAGCCAGAGCAGGGTGTCCTTGACAGCAAAGGCATAGTGCTCACTGCCGGGGGGGTTGCGCACCCAGGTACCGGCTGGGTAGCACCCGAACTCATCCCGCAGTTCTCCCTCTATCACATAGAACTCTTCGCCGCCGGGATGCTCATGCCGGTGCCAGTCCACGTCCCTGGGCCAACGAATCATCGAGACCTGCTCTTGCCGATACTGGTGCAAGGGCAGAATTTCCAGGCCCCGATCCCTTTGCCACTGTGCCTTGCGTGTATCAATGCAGAGGCGGGTGGTGTCCCCAGGTTGAAACTGGTGCAGCTTCACCAGGATCACACAGCCTTCGCGGCTGAAAGGCGCGTGGACGAAGCCCATGGGGTTGCGGAAATAGGTGCCAGCGTGGAAGTCGCCGGTTTCATCGGAGAAGGTACCTTCCAACACCAGGATTTCCTCGCCCCCGGGGTGGTTGTGGGGAGAAAAACTAGCGCCTGGGTCATAGCGCACGATGCTGGTGGCATGCCCGCGTTCCGCTTCTTCGCGGGCCAATGGTTTACGCCAGACACCCGGTTTGGGGCTGGGGATCCACTCTGTGTCAGTGGTGTCGATAGCGACTTGTTTGGCGAAGTCCATGTTAAGCAAGACAGCTGGCTCCTTTGTCAACATGAGGATATTCGCTGGAAGATACCCGAAACTGCCAGATTGTTGCCAGCATTTACCCCTGGAAAAAACAGTATTGCGTGCTTTCATACGCCGCGCGCGGAGAAGGTGCCATTTGACGCAATGGTCAGTGCCGCCGGCACTCAATTGTTGAAGGCGGGAATAAAACAACAGCTGTCACGTCGCTATTCACTGAGGCTTGGCCGCAAGGCCGTCGATATTCAACCCAAGTAACAGAGTCAGGCAGGATGATTTTCAAGACACGCAGGATTCCCAGACATCTCATCATCGAAGATTACTCTCCCACTCGCCGTGGGAGCCGCTTCAGTATCCTCAAGATCGTTTTTTTTACTCTGGTCGCGGTCAGCGCGACCTACATGCTGGTTGCCAGTGGCCACATCTGATTGATCGCCTGTGGCAGCCGATCTTGGAAGGGGAGTCAGTTATCAACCCTGCAATTGATCTTGCAGGGTTGATAAGCGGTACATAAAGCTGCCGTCATTGGCCGGAGGCCAATGCTGGTTTCCGGGGGCAGAGCATTATCCGCCCTTGAAGGTTTCCAGGCCGGGACGCAGGGTCTTGTCGTCCAGGAAGGCTTTCATCGCCCCCTGACGGAATTGCCCGCCGCTGCGGTACAAGGAGCCATCGGACTTGGCGTAGATATAGTCGTTGGCGGTTTCCCAGTCCATGTAGCGTACCCGCTTGAAAACTTCCTTGGCGGCCCGCAGCACCACCTGGTCCTTGGAAAGAAGGGTCTGGGCCAGATCCATGACCCGCTCGCGCAGTTTGTCGGCGGGAACGGACTCGTTCACCAGTCCGACCTCGGCGGCTTTCTTGCCATCAAAGGTTTCGCCAGTCATGATGTAGTAAAGGGCATTGCGCATGCCCATGGTGTCGGCCACCGCCTTGGTGACGTTGCCGCCGGGAAGGATGCCCCAGTTGATCTCCGACAGGCCGAACTTGGCATCATCCGAGGCGATGGCCAGATCACAGGACACCAGGGGAGTGAAGGCACCACCGAATACCCAGCCATTCACCATGGCGATGGTGGGCTTGGCGTGGTTACGCAGCTTGTTCTGCTGCCATGCCGCCGCTTCCTCGCGGATGCGCATCTTGAAGTTATCGGAGGCATTGTCGGTTTCCCTGAAGTACTCCTTCAGATCCATTCCCGCCGACCAGGCCTCGCCGCGGCCGGTGAGCACCACCACGCCACAGCGGTCGTCCATTTCCAGGGCATGCAGAGTGGCGTACATTTCCCGGTTCAGGGTCGGGCTCATGCAGTTTTTCTTGTCGGGACGGTTGAAGTAGACAAAGGCAACCTGGTTGTCGAATTCCACGTCAACGGTGTTGCCCCAGGGCTCATTCACTGTAGTCATCAGTTTTTACCTAAGATCTTGTTGTTGAAAACTCATCCGGGGATCATCGCGGCGCCGGCGACGGAAGCCAACCGGTCGAGGCGGGTATTCCCTGGCATTGCGGCCTGTTCCACCAATATAATGCCCAGGCGCGTCCATACGGCCTGGCCCCCGCTTGATTCAGAAATGAAAGGAAGTATGTAAAGGGAATGGGAAACTTACCTGTTCATTCTTATTATTGTTGTGGCGCGAACTATAGCACATGATATGTGACACAAACCATCCCAGACGGCATAATCCCAGCATTCGATCCGGCACTTTCACAAGGGTGCCAAGCATGCGAATCCCCTACGGTGCCTTCCTCGGCATGGCATTGTTAACGCTGTTGCCGGCCCGGGGAATAGCCAGCGGAGATGTGGCGGATGAGTTGTTTCCCGGCCCCTGGTGGCGGCTGGAACTAGCTGCACTGGACGGCATTCCCTCCACCCATTTCGACCGTAACAAGGATTTTACCGTATCCCTGGTGGTGGACAGGGAGCAGCCGTTTCTGTGGAGGGGCGGTTGGTATGATCATGCCACTTTCAGTGTCAGGCTGCGGCCCCTGACCTACTACCGGCAGCAAGAGAAGGGGCAAGACCTCTTTGCCTTCGGGGGTGGTATCGGTCTGCGTCTGTTTCAGCATGCCGATACTTATTCTGGGTTCTTCGTCGAATTTGCCGAGGAATTGCTGCTGCAGGATGCCAAGTTTCGAGGTAATTCCACCAAGTTCAACTTTCTCAGCCAGTTTGGGCTGGGTTATCAATCTCCGGGAGGCTGGTTCTTGACGCTACGGGCTCAGCATGCCTCCAATGCCCGCTTTGGCAAGCGCAATTCAGGTATCAATACAGTGGGCATGTTGGGGGGATTCAGGTTTTGATCATGCCGAGGAGGCAAGTGATGACAGTGATAAGCCGGGTTTGCATTGGGGTGAGACTCAAGCTGTTGGCCATGTGGCTGGTGTTCCTGGTC
Source organism: Gammaproteobacteria bacterium (assembly GCA_050485205.1). Classification (GTDB taxonomy): domain Bacteria; phylum Pseudomonadota; class Gammaproteobacteria; order Pseudomonadales; family Pseudohongiellaceae; genus JAVVEZ01. Next base: position 8,918 of record JBJHAY010000051.1, on the reverse strand, counting down.
TTGCCACAGGCAGTTCTGGCCCAGAACAGCCGTGACGCGATTTGTGAGCAGAGCGGTGAAACCCTGCTGTGGCGGGTGCAGGGCGGTTCCAGTCATGTCTACCTGTTTGGCTCTATCCACGTTGGCCAGCCCGCGTTCTATCCCTTGCAGCCAGCCATTGAGGAAGTGTTCGAGTCATCCGATCATCTGGTGTTCGAGGTGGATCCAGCCACGGTGTTGGACCCCGGCGTCATCATGCGCATGCAGGCCAGAGGCTCGCTGCCCGGGGGGCAAACCTTGGCGGATGTGGTGTCGCCACGGGTGGTGGAACAATTGCGTCAGGTCATGGCTGGCGCAGGTCTGCCGGTGGAGCCCTTCATGGGCATGAGACCCTGGTTTTTGACCCTGGTCCTCACCGGGATTCAAATGACCATGGAGGGCTATGATGCCAGCTATGGCACGGAGAGCTACCTGCTGTCCCGCAAGTCCGCGGCCATGTCCGTGTTGGAGCTTGAGAGTATCGAGGAGCAAATGGCCTTCCTGGAAGCATTGGACGCGGAAAGCTTTCTGAGTTACACCTTGCAGAGCTTCGAGCAGGCCGGGGATGAGATCGAGACCATGATGCAGGCTTGGCAATGCGCGGACCAGGCGCAATTGGCAGGCTTGCTGTTCAGTAACCTGGAGGAAGCCGCGGCGGTGGCTCCAGCGGATCTGGAGGATTTGCGGGAAAAGCTTTTCTACCAGCGCAACCAGAGCATGGCGGCCTCCATTCAGGAGTATTTGCGCGGCGATGGGGGGCAGTATTTCGTGGTGGTGGGCTCTGGGCACCTGCTGGGTGAACGCAGCGTGGTGGCGCACTTGCGCGAGGCTGGTTACCTGGTGGAGCCTGTGCCTGCAAGCCCATGAAATGAAGCGGGCATGGTATTGATCACCGCCATGGATCAGCACCACAGGCAGACTTGCCTTGATTAAGCCAGCCGATTTCCAGATAATGCCACGCTTGATCGGCCGCCGGCGAGAGCCGCGCGCAAACGCTTTATGGTGCTTCTTGCCGGTCCCCTCGCAATGACAGGCTGTAAACCCCGCCAGGCCCGGAAGGGAGCAACGGTAGCAGCTGATGCATGTGCCGGGGTGTGGCTGGCTTGAGGCACCTCCATTCGACCGAGGCGGTATTGGCGAAATATCCAGTCATTCAACAGACCACTGACCAAGGCCCATGAGTTACCAGGTACTCGCAAGAAAGTGGCGGCCCCGTAATTTCAAGGAAATGGCAGGCCAGGCCCATGTGCTCAAGACCCTGGTCAGCGCCCTCGACAATGACAGACTGCATCACGCCTACTTGTTCACCGGCACCCGCGGTGTTGGCAAGACCACCATCGCCCGCATCCTGGCCAAGTGCCTCAATTGTGAAACCGGCGTCACTTCCACCCCCTGCGGGGAGTGCGGTGCCTGTCGTGAGATCGACGAAGGTCGTTTCATCGATCTGATCGAAGTGGATGCCGCCTCGCGCACCAAGGTGGAGGACACCAGGGAACTGCTGGACAACGTGCAATATGCCCCCAGCCGGGGCCGCTTCAAGGTCTACCTGATCGACGAAGTCCACATGCTCTCCACCCACAGCTTCAATGCCCTGCTCAAGACCCTGGAAGAGCCGCCGCCCCATGT
>JBJHAY010000051.1:0-7264 GCA_050485205.1 Gammaproteobacteria bacterium | reverse complement strand
GGCCACCACTGATCCGCAAAAGCTGCCGGTGACCGTGCTGTCCCGCTGTCTGCAATTCAACCTCAAGAACCTCACGCCGGAGCAACTGGTGCGCCACATGAGCCAGATTCTGGAGCATGAAGCCATTGCCTTCGAGGAGGCCGCCCTGTGGCAGATTGCCAAGGCAGGTCAGGGCAGTGTCCGTGATTCTCTCACCCTGCTGGACCAGGCCATTGCCTTCTGCCAGGGCAATGTCACTGACCAGGAAGTGCGATCCCTGCTGGGGAATATCGACCAGGCAGTGGTGCGACGCCTGGTGGATGCCCTGGCCGCGGCGGATGCCGCCGGGGTCTTGGCGGTGATCGCCGATGCCGCCGAACATGCGCCGGATTACCAAACCGTGTTGGAAGAATTGCTGTCCTATCTGCACCGTGTGGCCATCGCCCAGGTGGTGCCAGAGGGTATCGACAACAGTCAGGGCGACCGGGAACAGGTCCTGGCCCACGCCAAGGGGTTCAGCGCAGAGGCCTTGCAACTCCATTACCAGATTGCTCTCAAGGGCAGGGAGGATCTGCCCCTGGCAGTGGATCCCCGCGCCGGCCTGGAAATGACCTTGCTGCGCATGTTGGCATTTTCACCCGACAGGCCCATGGCCGGGCAAGTTGGCGCTGCCGGCGGGTCCGTGATGCAGGAGGACTCCACGGCAAAAAAGTCCCAGGGCGAGGCAGCGGCGCCTGAGCCGGACGTTGCCGCTGCGCGTGTAGCCCTGTCAAAACCGCCAACCGATACGGCAGCGCCGACAAAACTCGCGGAATCAGTCGTCCCCCAGCAGTCCCCAGTACTGCCAGCGGCACCCTCACAGACACCCTCACCGACACCCCAGCCGGCACCGGCGGCAGAGCAGGTAACAGATACGGGAAGGAGGGAGCCTCCCCAAGCACTGGAGCCAGCCAAGCTTGGGGATTCGCCACAAGACGCTCCCCTGAGCCTTGAAGCACTGCGGCCTGAGCATTGGCCACAATTGTTTGAATGCCTGAATCTGGCCGGCATCACCCGCAATATTGCCGCCAACGGCATTCTCCATCAGGTGGAGGGCAAGTGTCTGCGTCTGCGCCTGGAGCCTGGTCAAAGCCAGGTTTACAACGATGAGCACAAGCGCCGCATCCATAATGCCTTGGAGGAATATTTCGGTGTCGAACTCATGCTGGAGGTGGACATAGGCGAATGTCAGGGAGAAACTCCGGCAGCCCGCCGCGCGCGGCTGGAGCAGGAAAAACGGGCTCTGGCGGTGAGGACATTCGAGCAGGACGCCAATGTCAGGGAAATTATCCAGCGCTTTTCCGGTACTATTCAGCCTGGCTCCATCGAGCCGGTGTAACAAGCAGTTTGTTGAACAAGGCCTTGCAGGCATTGTTGATTGATGACAGGAGCAAAACCATGACAGATTTGAGCAACCTGCTGAAGCAGGCACAGCAGATGCAGGAGCAGATGCAGAAAGCCCAGGAGGAAATCGCCCGCCAGGAACTGACGGGGGAAGCTGGCGCCGGCATGGTCAAGGTCACCATGAATGGCCGCCACGAAGTGCGCAAAGTGGAGTTGGACAGTGGCCTGATGGGCGAGGACAAGGAAGTGATCGAGGACCTGATTGCGGCTGCGATCAATGACGCGGTCCGCAAGGTGGCCGACAATAACAAGCAGCAGTTTGCGGGCCTTGCCTCCGGCCTCAATCTGCCGCCCGGCTTCAAGCTGCCGTTCTGAGTTCCAATTCATGTCCCACAGTCCACTCATTGACCAACTCATTGAAGCTTTCCGGCGTCTGCCTGGCGTGGGGCCCAAGTCAGCCCAGCGCATGGTGCTGCATTTTCTGGAGAAGGACAGGGAGGGCGGCCGGCGTCTGGCGCGAGCCTTGACCGAGGCCATGGATGGTGTGCGTCACTGTCAGAGATGCCGCACCCTCACCGAGGAAGACCTGTGTGGCATCTGCCGCAATCCGGCCCGAGATCATAGTCTGTTATGCGTGGTGGAAACGCCGGCGGACGTGTTTGCGGTGGAACAGGCAAGTTCCTACAAGGGGCTTTATTTTGTCTTGATGGGACACTTGTCTCCTATCGACGGTGTCGGCCCCGAGGAAATCGGCATTGCCCAGTTATTGGACAATCTGGACAGCAACCCGGTACAGGAAGTCATTCTGGCCACCAATCCGACGGTGGAAGGCGAGGCCACGGCCTACTTCATCGCGGAACAGCTCAAGGGCCGCAACCTCAAGGTATCACGCATCGCCCATGGCGTGCCGGTGGGTGGGGAACTGGAATACATCGATGGTGGCACCCTGGTGCATTCCTTCGCCGGGCGTAGGCCAATGCTGGGCTAATCCGAATGCAGGTGCAACATCCGAGTAAATGAACAGTCCGATATTTTGATCGTAAGATCAGTAATGGATTTTTGCTAACGAATTGGAACCCAATCAGTGATCAACGGCATCGCCTATGTCCAGGTCGAGGACAACCAACATTTGAATGAACTTTGCCGGCAATGGCAGAGCAAGTCAGTGCTGGCCCTGGATACTGAGTTTATTCGCACCAACACCTTCTATCCCCGCACCGGCCTGTTGCAGCTTTGCGATGGAGACAGGACCTACCTTATCGACCCTCTGCCGATGACAGATTGGGCTGCTTTCAAGGCATTGCTGGAATCCCCAGACATCATCAAGGTGTTCCACTCCTGTTCCGAGGACATGCTGGTGTTCTGGGTCTTGCTGGGTCTGCTGCCGACGCCTGTATTCGACACCCAGATTGCCCTGGCACTGTTGAATCAGGGCTTTGGCGTCAGCTACCAGAATCTGGTGAAGCTCAAGACCGGCCTCGACATCCCCAAGGGGGAAACCCGCTCCGACTGGCTGCAACGACCCCTCAGTCCTGAGCAGTTGGATTATGCCGCCCTGGATGTGGCCTTTCTGCCGGAAATCTACCAGGGCTTGCAGGCCGATCTGGAGGACCAGGGTAAATCGGGCTGGATGCGGGAGGAATGCGAACGCCTGCTGCGAACCTATGAGCGTGAAGTCAATGGCGACTTCAGCGCCGACTACCTCAACTTCAAGGCCGGCTGGCAGTTGAACCGCCGTCAACTGGCTGCCCTGCAGCGGCTGGTGGCCTGGCGCGAGGTGAAGGCACGCAAGCGCGACAAGCCCAAGAACTGGATCATCAATGACCAGGCCTTGCTCACACTGGCCCAGAGTCTGCCTGCCGACTTGCGACAACTGGGGCAAGTGCCCGAACTGAGCCCAAAAATGCTGCAATATGAAGGCGAGGCTCTGTTGAAGATATTTCGTGAGGTGGACACGCTGCCCGAAGCGATGTTGCCCACTGCCATGGCCAAGCCCTTGACCCAGGCACAGAAGAAAATGCTCAAGGATGCCCAGAACCTGGCCCGCGCCAAGGCCGAGGAGGTGGGGGTGGCAGCGGAACTGCTGACACGCAAAAAGACGCTGATGAGCCTGCTGGAAAAGACTCAGGAGGCCGTGCGTCGTCATGGTCCCGATGTCAGCGACGATCAGATATGGATTCCAGAGGAGTTGCAGGGCTGGCGCGAACACTTGTTGCTGTCGGCCTTGCTGGAGATATTCAAGCGATGAAACCCCTGTTGTGCACCATCTACAAGGGCAGCCGTGAGCGGGAACTCTACCTCTACGTGGAGCGCTCGCGTGGACTTGAACCTGTGCCGGAAGTGCTGTTGGCGCGAATGGGTACCCTCAAGGAAGTGATGACCCTGAAGCTGACGCCGGAACGCAAGTTGGCGCGTGTGGAAGCTGCCACGGTATTGCGGGAACTGGAGCAAAAAGGCTACTTCCTCCAGTTGCCGCCCCGGCACCCGGAGCTGGCGCGGTTGGAACCCGACCCCGGAGTCCGCCATGGCTGAAGACGCGGATATCCCATTTTGGGAACGCAAAAGCTTGGCAGAGATGAGCAGCGAGGAATGGGAGTCTCTGTGCGACGGCTGCGGCAAGTGCTGCCTGCACAAGCTGGAGGACGCCGACACTGGCATGATTCACTATACCCGGGTGGTCTGCCGCTATCTGGACCAGGCCAAGTGCCGCTGCACGGTTTATCCCCGTCGCAAGAAACTGGTGCCGGACTGCATCGAGTTGACCCCTGAAGAGGCTGGCAGCCTGCATTGGATGCCCTCCACCTGTGCTTATCGTCTCCTGGCCGAGGGAAAATCGCTGCCAATCTGGCATCCCCTCATCAATGGCAGCCGCAAGGCCATGATAGCCGCGGGGCACACCATCACCGGCAGAGTGATCTCCGAGGACTTCGTGCACGAGGATGGCTTCGAGGAGCATATCGTGCACTGGGTGAGCAACTAGGATAGCGAGGGTATATCCGCGGGCCTTGGCCTGGGGTAGAATTTGCGCCCATGGACAGCAGCGAATACTACATAGCCTGGACCGCCTATCTGATTGCCGCGGGTGTTGGCTCCTGGATAGCCTGGCGCATATTGCGGCGTGTGTTCAGCCGGGGGATTAGTGTTTTCATCCAGTGCCTGCTGCTGGCTGTGCTGTTCACACCATGGTATGTATTGCCGGACCAGGAATACATGGCGCCAGCCTATATCATTTTCGTCATGGACAGCATCACCATGGACTCCACTGCTGGTATCAGGGCACTCATCCCCCTGGTCATGGCGATGATGGGAGCTTCCTTGCTGGCATTGCTGCTGATTATCATGGGGCGTTTTCGGCGTTCCTGAATCCTCTGCCTGGATTCCCTATATTCTTTATTCTCCCTCCCCCGTGACCCGCTGGCCATGCCCTGGAATTGTGCTACAATCCGGCGCGCTTTGGGGCAGTGAGGAGCATGGCGGTGACAGTCGTCGTTCGAAAAGCCAATACCATTCTCTATACCGATCGATGGCGTGACACGGTGGCATTTTATCGTGACGTGTTGCAACTGCCAGTGGCAATGACCAAGGAGTGGTTCATTGAGTTCAGGCTCGATCAAGGCTCGTTTCTGAGCGTGGCCGATGCTGGCCGCGCCACCATTGCGGCAGGCAGCGGTGCCGGCATCACCTTGTCATGGCAAGTGGACGATGTTCTTGTGGTGCGTGATCGCTTGCTTGGGCTTGGTCTTGCTCCGACCCCTGTGCGCGAACACCCCTGGGGAGCCCTGGCTTTTTTCTTGCATGATCCGGCGGGCAATCGCATCGAGTGCTGGTCGCCGCTGGAGCCGGATGGAATCTGAAAAGCTTTTTTGGCAGCAAGTGCTCGATGTTTTTGGTCCGGTTGCTGGTGACCGGGTTGATGATCAATTGACGAATGGTTGTTGAAAGATGAACTTACCGCAATCCCCTTATATTTCCAATTTCCTCGGCAATGCACCTGAATGGTACAAGGCCACGATTCTCGGCTTCCTGATCATCAATCCGCTGTTGTTGGCGGTGATGGGGCCTGTGGCCACCGGCTGGGCCCTGCTGGGGCAGTTTATCTTCACCCTGGCCATGGCCCTCAAGTGCTATCCGCTGCAACCTGGTGGCCTGTTGGCCCTGGAAGCGGTATTCATCGGCCTCACCAGTTCCGAAACCGTTGCCCACGAGGTGATGGCGGCGTTTGAAGTGATTCTGCTGCTGATCTTCATGGTGGCAGGTATCTTCTTTATGAAGAATCTGCTGATGTTCATTTTTACCAAACTCCTGCTTGGGGTCCGTTCCAAATTGCGGCTGTCGCTGCTGTTTTCCTTCGTGGCGGCCTTCCTTTCCGCCTTCCTTGATGCCCTGACGGTCACCGCGGTTATCATCTCCGTCGGCGTCGGTTTCTACAATATCTACCACAAGGTTTCTTCCACCCGTGGCACTGGGGAATCCTATGATGTGACGGATGACTCCTACATTACTCACAAGGAAGAACTGGATCAATTCCGCTCCTTCCTGCGTAGCCTGCTGATGCATGCGGTAATCGGCACTGCCTTGGGAGGTGTCTGCACCTTGGTGGGCGAGCCACAGAACCTGTTGATCGCCTCCCGCTCGGAGTGGCACTTTGGCGAATTCTTCCTGCGCATGGCACCGGTGTCCATGCCTGTGTTTGTCGTGGGCCTGATCACCTGCGCGCTGCTGGAAACCACGGGCAAGTTCGGTTATGGCGCCAAATTGCCCCAAAGTATCCGCGCCATTCTGCAGGAATATGACATGGCTCAGGAGAAAAAACGTGGCGCCAAGGAAAGGGCCGAGCTGGTAGTGCAGGCCCTGGCAGGGGTATGGTTGGTCATCGCCCTGGCCCTGCATTTGGCGGAGGTTGGTCTGATTGGTCTTTCCGTGATTGTGATCACCACGGCTTTCACCGGCATCATCAACGAGCACCAATTGGGCAAGGCCTTCGAAGAGGCGCTGCCCTTTACCGCGCTGTTGGTTGTGTTCTTCGTGGTAGTGGCGGTGATTGCCGATCAGCATCTGTTCACGCCGCTGATGGACGCCGTACTGAGCATGGAAGGCAGCTTGCAAACCACCATGTTCTATGTGGCCAATGGTGTGCTGTCGATGATCAGCGACAATGTGTTCGTGGCCACCATCTACATCAATGAGGTGCAGCAGGCTTACCTGCAGGACGTGATTTCCCGCGATACCTATGACCTGCTTGCGGTGGCCATCAATACCGGCACCAATATTCCCAGTGTTGCCACCCCGAATGGCCAGGCCGCCTTCCTGTTTTTGCTGACGTCTTCCATCGCCCCCTTGTTGCGGCTTTCCTACGGCCGTATGGTGCTGATGGCGCTGCCCTATACCGTGACCATGGGAATTACTGGCTTGCTGGGCGTGATGATTTGGCTGGAGCCGATGACTGACTGGCTCTACGCCATGGAGTGGATCATGCACCACGTGCCTGGCGATGTTGCCGGGGATGGCGCCGGTGGCATGGGAATTGGCCACTGATCAAATGAAATAAAGAACTGCAATTGAAAGGGCGCGAAAGCGCCCTTTTTGTTGGGAATCAGTCGCCTTTTGGTTGCGACCTAGTTGCGAGCAGCCCGGACCCGCTCCAGGTGCTGTTCATAGATTTCATCGGTACAGACATATTCCATGATGGGCGTGTCTGGTGATTCCACCCACACGCCCTTGATGATCAGATCCTGGGAGTAGAGTTCGGGATCACGGAACACCATGTCGGCAATCAAGCGGCGTTGACCATCACTGTCCAGTTCAAGGCTGATCCGTTCCGTCAGCACGGCGTTTTCGGTTGTCAGGATGCGGCCCAGGGGGCGCTCAGCCATGTGAGTGGTGTTCACCACCAGGGTATCGC
>JBJHAY010000050.1:0-13731 GCA_050485205.1 Gammaproteobacteria bacterium | reverse complement strand
CAGTACGCTGCGCCATCTCTGGCGCTGCAAGACCTATGTTCACATGTGTCTCGCCGCCAGCCTGCACTCGGTGGCCTGGTATGCGGGCAGTGCCTGGAATGCGGTATTCCTGATGCGTTCCCATGGTCTTGGCTCCGGCTATGCCGGCAGCCTGATCGCTTCATTCGCGGTGTTTGGTCTGGCGGGTACTTTTGCTGGTGGCTTCCTGGCTGACCGTTTGACGCAGCGCTACCAGGATGCACGTTGGTACCTGTGGGTTCCCGGCATTGCCATTGTGCTGATGGTGCCACTGCAATTCGGTGCCTACCTGAGTCCGGTGCTTGAGCACGCCATTATTTATTTCTGGGGAATGACGTTTCTGGCCTCGACTTTTTTTGGGCCTTCCTATGCGGTGTCCCAGGCGGCGGCAGGGCCAGGCATGCGTGCCACCGCCGCCTCCATTCTGATTTTTACCCAGACCTTGATTGGCATGGGAGTGGGGCCCTATCTGGCTGGCTTGCTCAGTGATGAACTGACGCCAGTATTCGGGGCTGGCGCTCTCGGCTACGCGCTGGTGCTGGTGGGAATGAGTAATCTCTGGTCGGCATGTCATTACGCCTTGGGAGGCAAGAGCCAGGATCTTTGTGTCACGGAAGCGAGGGGTGAGGCGGTGGTTCAGGAGGCATGCAGTGGCCGCTGACTACCGATCATTGTTGCCCGCTGCCTTCACTCCTTTTCCCAGGAGTGCCCTGGAGGGGAATATTCTTGACAGGTTTCAACTGATGGTGATGCGCCATGGCGCAAGAATCGCCATCGTCGATCAGCAGCAAAAAATCACCTATGAAAAATTGAATGCTGATTCCGATACCTTGGCATGCCGGATATTGCGTGAACAAGCGTCATCACTGTCGCCAGTGGTCATGCTGTATCGACATGGTGTGTCCTACAATATTGCGCAGTTGGCGCTGCTGAAGGCTGGCAAGTGCCATGCCAGCCTCGACGAGACCCTGCCCTTGCAGCGCTTGAGCATGATCATTGGCGACCTGGATTCTGAACTCTTGCTCTGTGACGATCACTGTGAGGCAGTTGCCTGCATGCTGAGGGAGTATTTTCCCCGCCTGCGAGTGCTGAATACTTCAGCATTGGACCTCGATCAGAGAGAAGTGCCAGCGGTGCCACCAGCGCATCCCCAGGATCTGGCCTGTATTGTCTATACGTCCGGCTCCACTGGCGTGCCTCGTGGGGTGATGCTGACTCATCAAAACATCCTTCACTTCACGCGTAATCACAGTAATGCCATGCACTTGAGCGAGGCTGACAAGGCAACGCAATTGTGTCCCTTGTGGACAGGCGCCAGTGCCGCGGAGATTTTTCCAGTACTGCTCAACGGCGGCACATTGTATCCCTTCTGCTTGCGGACATCCGGCGTGAGCATGTTGGCGGATTTGTTGTGCCACGGTGACATTACCATGCTCAGTGCCGTGCCAAGCCTGTTCCGCTTGATTGTGAGCAGTCTCGCGCCAAGGCAATCTTTCAACAGTCTGCGCATGCTGCGTCTCGCCGGTGAACGGGTGACGCGGGTGGACTTTGATAATTTTCGCCGTCATTGCCCGTCCACTTGTCTGCTCAGGGTGGGCCTTGGAGCATCTGAAGTGATGATGTATGCCCATCACTTTCTCACCCATGATGATCAACCCGACACGGAAATTCTGCCAGTTGGATTTCCCCTGGAAGACCTTGAGTTATTGCTGCTGGATGATGACGGCAAGCCAGTATTGCCGGGACAGTGTGGAGAGATTGTGGTGCTCAGCGCTTATCTCAGTCCAGGATATTGGCAGGATTCAGTGCTGACCTGGCAGCGATTTCGACAGGATCCCCATGATCCGGATAAGCGTCTCTATCTCTCCCGAGACTTGGGCTGGCGGGATGTCGACGGCTGTCTGCATCATGTTGGGCGCAAGGACTCCCGCATCAAAATCAATGGCAAGATGTTCCGGCTCCATGATGTGGAAGAGGCACTGATGGCTCATGAAGCGGTTGCGGAGGCAGTGGTATTGCCACTTGAACAGACGGCGCGCCCTACTGTGGTGCTGGCGTTCATTGTGGCTAGTGATTCCGGAGTCGATGTGCCTGATCTGCGGGCAAACTTGGCTTGCTGCTTACCTGCCGAGATAGTGCCGCGTGAAATCCATGTCCTGCAATGCATGCCCTTGAATGCCAATGGCAAGATTGACAGACAGGCATTGCTGGCTGCTTGCACAGGTGGCGGGTGATATGGAGGAATTGCCAAGAGAAATCCATTACTGGCTGCAGTGTCATCGCCACGATGGCAGGGCCATGGCTGCCCTAAGAAGCGCCCTGGTGAAATATACACTTTCCCCTGGTCTTGATGAGGCCATCGAGGAGAAGGTGGCCCAACTGTTGGCCAGCATGGATCTGTGTCGGTTGCGGGCGCCACATGTGGCGGCCTTGCTGCATATGAGCGAACGCACCATGAACAGGAAATTACGCCAGCGGCACACCAGTTTCCGGCAGATTCTTGATCGGGAGCGCAGACAGCGTTATCTGCAGATGTGTGGAAATGAGAGCGTCAATATGGACATGTTGGCACGGCATCTGGGTTTCTCTGATGGCAAGAGTTTCTCACGGGTCCGCAGGCGATGGCTGAGGTAGCAGGACAAAAGGAAGGAGTCATGATGAGGGAGCAGGATGGACGGCGCCAAGAATATTGGCGGCAGCGACTTAAAGCAGTTCATGCACAACTGGGGCTTGATCGGATTGACCTGGGCATTTGGCAGCAGGGAGAAATGTTGCTTGCCAGCATGCCGGATGAGAGTGCCAGGAAACCAGAACTATATCCGGTGTTCTGCATAACGAAATTGTTTACTGCCACCTTGATTGCCTTGCAGGTGGCCAGGTCAAAGCTCGAATTCGATGATCTGGCGCGAACACTGCTGCCTGTGCCCACAGGCTCCAGAGCGGAAGAGCTGCTGGGTGATATTACAGTTTCCCAGCTGTTGTGCCATAGTCATGGTCTGGTGGAGCCGGCGGCGAACAATACGGTGCATGATCCGCTTGGCCGCATCGACGAGACATGGCTGATGACATTGCTGGATGGATGCAGCAGGTCATTTTCACCAGGCCGCTACTACAGTTACGGCCGGCTTGGCTACCTGTTGCTGGGCATGATTCTGGAACGGCAACATGCCAGGCCCATGGCGCAGGTGCTATGGGATGAAATTCTGAGTCCTCTGGGAACCGGTTATTTGGCTGAGCCTGGTGTTGTCTCAAGTATTGCTGTGTGTCCGGCCAATGGGACCGGTCTGTCACTCCCAGTGGCTGTCATGACACGTTTCATCGCGCTCATGCTTGGCGCTGGGGTGGGCAAGGTGGAACTGGATCAGCAACTGCTCAAGGAAGTTTTCAAACCCAGGATTGCGCCACCAGGATGGTCGCCCACCATTCGCGGCAACTGCCATGGCTGGCGTTTGTATGATCATGGCTGGTATGGCCATAATGGTGCCAGCCTTTCCGCCATGCTGTATCTCAGGCTTAATCCGCGGCAAGGCACGGGCATATGCCTGGCAGCCAAGGGGGAGTTGCGGGCGTTGCAGGCATTGGTGCCAATGCTGCTTCTGCATGACTTCCCTGACTTGATGCCTGCCATGGCAAGGCAGCCGCCACGTATGCAGAGCATGGACCTGCTGGGCAGTCATGAAATTCAGGGGCGCTATCAGCGCGCGGAGGACTGGATCGAGGTAGTGCTGAGGCCTGGTGGCTTGACCATCCGTTTTGGCGAGGGTAATGATTCCAGCACGATCATTGCCCATGAGTGCCTGTTGTTTCCCGCCCAGGACCGGCTTTTTTACTTGTCCCGCCCCTTCAAGAACAAGGTGTTCGTACAACTGATAGAAGATGAAGTCACCGGCACACTGCTGCTCTGGGATCATGAACAGCTATGGCATAAACAATCAGGTGGGTAAGAACTCTGCAAGGCAAATTAATGGTATTGGTGATGACCTGGCAATATCACCGCGGTGATATCACCAGGCCAGCAGCCAGTGATTACCAACCTTCGAAATACAATTGGCGGAAATATTTCTGGGTCCAGAAAGGTATGAAGGCCTTCCATGCATCACGTTTTTCGATGGCACCTTTTTCCACAAGCGCCTGACCATCCACTACGCCCCGGAAGATCACGTAACTGAAAGCCAGAATGACGAACAGCAGCGGGTTGGGATAGCTGGTGCTGGCGATGAGCAATGGAAAGGGCATCAGTATCTGGAAGTAATAAATGGCAAGTTTTCTCATTGTCACCACCCCGATGTGACTATGCAAAGCAGCGCAATGGCACCAAGGGTTTGCGGCAGCCAAGCCGATTGTAGGGTTGCCCAAACCGATACCCAGCCATGGCCGGAATAGGCATCTTCCATACAGTCAATCACAGCCTGGCCGCCAGCTCCGCTGGTCATTTCCACTTCTGCGTCAGTTAAGGTTCTCATGATTCCTCCTTGTGAGTTTTCCTGAAGATAAAAAGAGACACTACCATCGAAGAATGGCGCAGAGAGGAATGCCAAAGCAGGAGAGCAACCACATCAGTCCATCGATCGATGTTCCGGAGAGGGACATCCAACTTCCATGTCCTTGCCGGTGAGTACCATCGACTTGGACAGCTCCCGGTCAGGAACTGAAGCAATGGCGCTCGTGGCTAGATTACTGCTTTGTCCGCAGCGCGTAAACCCCTAAAAGCGCCAAATCATTCACAGTTGCAGTCAACATTGTTTACCGGATGATTTACCATCATTGGCCCAGGTGCAAGTAATGCATGCAAGTAGTTGAATTGCTGTATCCACATTGTTTACATGTGCTGTAAGTCTGGTTCCAACAAGGTTGGGATTTTGGCTTTCAACAAGCTATTAATTAAATGCCGGGTTTATAACCCTGTAAGAACCTCAACATGGGATGAAAACGGGTATTCTCCAGGAGTTCTCTGTGCGCCGGGGCAAGCCCCCATACTCGATCAATGGCCACTTGCAGGGCCAGCAGCAGCATGGAATTGCCACCCAGCAGGAAGAAGTCGCTGTCATGCATTATGGAAGCAGGATCAATGTCCAGCAACGCGGCCCAGATGTGCCGAAGTTGCTCCTCAGCCTCCAAGGCTGACCTTGCGGCGTTCATGGCAGTGTTTTTCCGTTGTCATCCGCAGCATTCGGCACCATCATCGACATGGATGCTGGTGTTGCCAGTACTTTTTTATCGAGTCTTTGCAAACCTGTGGGGGTGAATTGATAGAGGGTGTCCACCAATGCCAGGGATTGGGGACGGTGGCTGACCAGGATCTGGGCGCAGGGCAATTGGCGCAGCATGGCAGTGACCTGGCGCTCGGTGTCCAGATCCAGATGGCTGGTGGCTTCATCCAACACCATCAGTTGGCAAGGGAAATCATTGGACAAGGCTTTGTAGAACATCCTCGCCAGCAGGATGCGTTGTACCTGTCCACTGGAGAGATCAGCCCCCATATTGCCTACCAGGGTTTCATAAGCCATGGGCAGGCGCTGGATGTCCCCGGCCACGGCGGCCATGGCCGCGGCCCTCATGGCCCGGGCGCGATCAGGCACAGGCTCGAAGAAGCAGATGTTGTCAAGGATGGAGCCCCCCAACAGGCTGTCGCCTTGCAACAAGGCCGCGATACTGCGACGGTGCTGCGCCAGTGTGCTTGGATGCAGCGGGTTCCCCATGAGTTTGATGCTGCCCTCAGACGCCGGATATAGGCCGAGGATGACTTTCAGCAGGGTGGATTTCCCACAGCCGGTTGGGCCGATGATTGCGATGGATTCTCCATTGCTGACTTGCAGATTCAAGTTGTCAAAAATGTCGGTGCTGTCCTTGCTGTAGCGAAACCCAATGCAGTCAAGTTCAAGGCAAGTCTCGCTTGTGTGATGTTCGCGCTGGCTCAGGGAGGTTGTTGCCGGCCCGGTTTCAGGGAGGGTGAATACAATGTCGCGCAGGCGTGACAAGTGCACATCCAGCAACCTGTAGTCGAAATACTTGTCGACCAGGCCAAAAAAACGTTTGTAAAGCTGCTCCTTATAGGCCAGGAATGCTATCAGCATCCCGGTGGAGAGGCTGCCATCGATAACTGCATAGGCACCCAGCATGATGATGAGAATGTTTTCAATGCCGAACAACAGATTGCGGGCAATGCGCAGATAAAAATTGACTTTCTGAACCACGATGCTCCTGTTGGTGGCTTCGGCGAAATGGTTTTGCCACAGGGCATGACGTTCTCCCTCGCGGCTGAACAGCTTGATTCCCTGCATGGACTTGATGTTTTCCATCAGGGTGGTGTTTTCCCTGGCTGACGCCGCAAGCAATGCCTCGTTTTCCCGGCGCAGAATGCCGAAGCATGTCAGCTTGATGACACAATTGCAGAGTAGAACCAGCAGCACCAACAAGCTGAGACCAGGGGCGTAGAGCATGATCAGCACAACAGCACCGACGACCATGATGCCATCCAGGATGGCCTCGATGATGCCAGAGGTGATGAAGTCACGAATTTTATGGATGGAAGAAAATCTCGACACAATGTCGCCCAGGTGACGCCGCTGAAAATAATCCAGCGGCAGGCGCAGCAGATGATGATGAACATTGGCGGCGAGTTGAAAGCCCAGTTGATTGCCGAGATACAACACAACCTGGGATCTGATCAGGTCGGTGATGGCATTGATGAGGGTCACGGACATAAAACCCAGGGCGAGGATGTGCAGCAGGTCCATGTCATGCCGCAACAACACATCATCAATCACCAATTGGCTGTAGAAGGGCAGGGCAAGGGCGAATATCTGCAACAGCAGGGATAGCACCAGGACGTGTCCAATACTGGGTTTCAGTCCATGGACTCCACGCCATAACATGCCAATGCCAAGCCTGCGGATTTCAGTCTTTGGCTGGAAATCCGCGGTGGGAGTCAACTCCATCGCAATGCCGGTGAAATGCTTGCCGAGTGCTTCGCGGCTCAACACTCTCTCTCCAAGCGCGGGGTCGTGAATCCGATAGCGGCCTGTTTTGATGGCGGCCAATACCACGAAGTGATTGAGATCCCAATGCAGAATGGCCGGTAAACGCAGTTTCGGCAATTCATCCAATTCCAACTTTACCGGCCTGCCATCAAGGTGCATGTCATTGGCCTGGGCCATCAGGGTTTTCAGGTTGCTGCCACGGGGTGGGGCGGTGAGTTGCTTGCGCAGGCTGTCCAGGTCCAGGCGATGACCGTGATAACCCAGGATCATGGCCAGACATGCCAGTCCACATTCGCTTTGTTCCGCTTGCAGGACCACTGGGACTCTAGAGCTCCAGTCAAAGCGCAGCATGCCGATGGCGGCGTTCATGGACTTGGTACTCCATCATCCAGACCAAGCTCATGTGCCAACTCGGTGGTGATATCTGGCTGTCCAACATGAGGCCCTGAGGTGCGTCCTGATCTTCCCTTGAGGCTGAGCAAGGGCTCCAGCAGCCATTCCAGCAAGCTCCTGCTGTCCACGTTGATGTCGGCACTGAGCAGCAGGCCAGGTCTGAGTGCGATCTCCCGGCCATAGGCCAGGATGGATTGACGGTCCAATGCCACCTTGACACGGTAGGTGGGTTCCTGAAGCGACAGCAGGCGTGGGATTTCCTGCTGGGGAGTGGCGGTGCGGGAAATCTGGGTAATACTGCCGCCATGGATGCCAAAGCGTTGATGAGGGAAGGCATCATAGCGCAGATTGACCTGCTGCCCCTCGGCAAGGAAGCCAATGGCCCTGGTGGGTACATACAGTTGCGCTTCCAGTCGCGCGTCCTCCGGAATCAGGGAAAGTACTGGCAGGGCCGGGTCCACCCGTTGGCCTTCACTGGCGACAATGGCGGTGATGGCGCCGGCAATGGGGGATCGCACCACGTTGTCATGTTCCACTGCCATGCTGATGATCTGACGTTGCAGCTCGGTCTTCCTGTGCTGCAGATCAAGTCGTTCACGCTGGCTGCCGATCTTCAGGCTGTCACGGTAACTGAAGGCTTCGTCGAGTTCATGTTGTTTGGTGGTCAGAGCAAGCGCCAGTTGATCACTTTCCTGTTGTCGTATCAGGAACTGACGTTCCACTTCTTCCATGTCGGATTTGGCGATGAGTTTTCTCGCCATCAGGGTTTCCGCTCTGACGAGGGTGGAGTGGTCGAAGCTCAGCAGGTGTTGTTGGGCCTGCACCTGATTGCCCAAGGCGGCTATTTCTTCCTCAAGCCGGATGATGAGGCTGTCCTGGCGTTGCAGTGCCAACGTCAGGCTCGTTTCCTCCAGCGCGGCAGCTTCTTCCAGCATGGCATGCTGATGTTGCAGTTGACGCAGGATTTCACTGCTCAGGTAGTCATCGGTAGTGCTTTTCTGATCCAGTCTCAGGCTGAACAATGGCTCGCCGCGGCTGACCAGAGTGCCTTCCCGTACCTTGAGCTGGCTTAACATGCCACTCTGCTCGGGATACAAGGCCACCACCCCCTGGGTGGGCACCAGGAAGCCGCGTACGGTTTCGCGCCTGGTGTAATCATTGCCTACCAAAAACAGCAGGGTGAAGAGGCAGGCGAGGGCAATCAGGGCTGTGAGCACACCGTGGCGCAGAGGTTGTGTCAGGATCACCTCACCCAGCATGCGGGTGCCCTGGTGGGCAACTGCCTCGCGACGAAACAGTGGTTCTTCCATGTAAGACTTCCCTGTGATGAGCCGGGTATCGGCACTCGGCGTGACGGTCCATGTCTCTTTTTTCTTGATGCTGACGGATACTCGCCTGAAGCAGTGGTGGCGTGGGGCTAACCAGGCAGGAACAGCTTATCCAGATAGGGCAGGGATGAAAACCACTGATTGCGCCAGATTGTCGGCATTAAGCGCCAAGCTTGCTTGGGGGGATCGCCTCGGCCCATGGCGGCTTTCAGGACTACATCGTGATGGGGCCTGATTGATGACTGAGGCTATCGAAACCGTGAATGCCGCTGGCATCGATCTTGAGACAGCGGCCGCCGGGATTCCAGTCACCCAGCACGATGCGGGTGCCAATGCTTTTTTCCCCCAACATGACGCTGTGTTGTGCCGGGCGGTGGGTGTGGCCATGAATCAGACAGGGCACCTGGTACTGGTTCATCACCCGCACCACTTCGCTGGGTGTCACATCCATGATGTCCTCGGCCTTGGTGCTGGTCATGGTCTTGCTTTTGGCGCGGGCCTCGCCAGCCATGCGGATGCGTTCCGGCACCGTCAGCGACAGGGCCCATTGCTGCCACTGGGGATTGCGTACCAACTGCCGGAACTGCATGTACTCCTCGTCACGAGTGCACATAGAGTCCCCATGCATCAGCAAGTAGCGGCGGCCATGGATTGTCACCAGGCTGGGTTCCTCCAGGATGCTCATGCCAGCTCTTTGGGCATAATCCGCGCCCAGCAGGAAGTCACGGTTGCCATGCATGAAGTAAATCTTCGTGCCGGCGTCGGCCACCTGGCGCAAGGCAGCCGCGACGGCATCGCTGAAGGGGTTGGCGGCATCGTCACCGATCCAGACGTTGAACAGGTCTCCCAGAATGTAGAGACTGTCGGCAGCAGTCGCGGTGTGTGTCAGAAAGTGTTGGAATGCCTCGGTGATATCAGCTCTTCCAGGCTCCAGGTGCAAGTCGGAAATGAACAGGCTGAGGCCGTCGGCAGACATCAGGCGCTGGCCTCGGGTTCATGAATGGTGACCGCGGTGATGACGATGTCTTCCAGGGGCACATCCTGATGTCCAGCCTTGCTGCCGGTGGCCACTTCCTTGATACTGTTGACCACGTCCATCCCTTCCACCACCTTGCCGAACACCGCATAACCCCAGCCCTGGGGTGACTTGTTGCGGTAATTCAGGAAGAAGTTGTCGCCGACGTTGATGAAGAACTGGCAGGTGGCCGAGTGGGGATCGCTGGTGCGCGCCATGGCAACGGTGCCACGCAGGTTGGGCAGGCCGTTGTCGGCCTCGTTCTCAATGGGGGCGTGCAATTTTTTCTTTTGCTTCATGCCCACTTCGAAACCACCGCCCTGAATCATGAAGTCATCGATGACGCGGTGAAAAATCGTGCCCTCGTAGAAGCCTTCCTGCACATAACGCATGAAGTTGGCGGCGCTTTTGGGGGCCTTGTCGAAGTCCAGGCTCAGGGTAATGTCCCCGGCGGTGGTATGAAAGGTAATCATGGCTGCTTCCTCGCGGGTGCCGGTGTGATGCATGGACCGGAACCAGTGGAAAGCTGTCCGGTGCTGACACCTGTTGGTCAAAGCCCGCTATAATACGCCCTTTGCCCGCATGAAGAAAGCAAGCCAGCCGGGCTTATCCATGGATCCGTGAGAGATGTCAGTGAGCGCCAGTGATAGTCAGCCAGTCAACTTCATCCATCAGATCATTCGCGAGGATCTGCGCAATGGCAAGCATGGGGGCAGGGTGCATACCCGTTTTCCTCCCGAGCCCAACGGCTATTTGCATATCGGCCACGCCAAGTCCATCTGCCTCAACTTCGGCACCGCGCTGAGCTTCAACGGCCTTTGCAATCTGCGTTTTGACGACACCAATCCCGAAAAGGAAAGCCAGGAGTACATCGAGGCCATCAAGGCCAGCATCCGCTGGCTCGGATTTGATTGGGACGATCGTGAGTACTATGCCTCCAGTTATTTCGATCAACTGCATGATTATGCTGTTGACCTGATTCGTCAGGGCAAGGCCTATGTGTGCAGTCTGACGCCGGAACAGGCCAGGGAGTATCGAGGCACACTTACTGAACCGGGTCGCGACAGCCCGGACCGTGAGCGTCCGGTGGCGGAAAACCTGGATCTGTTTCAGCGCATGCGCGCCGGGGAATTCCCCGATGGCGCCTTCAGCCTGCGCGCCAGAATCGACATGGCCTCACCCAACATCAACATGCGTGACCCGGTGTTGTACCGCATCCGCCATGCTCATCACCATCAGACCGGGGACAAGTGGTGCATCTACCCCATGTACGATTTCACCCATGGCCTGTCGGATGCCCTGGAGCACATTACCCATTCCCTGTGCTCGCTGGAGTTCGAGGATCATCGTCCGCTCTATGACTGGTTTCTTGACAACCTGGATGTTCCGGCGCGTCCGCAGCAGATCGAGTTCGCCCGTCTCAACATCAACTACACCGTGATGAGCAAGCGCAAACTCAAGCAATTGGTGGATCAGCAACTGGTGAGCGGCTGGGACGATCCGCGCATGCCTACCCTGGAAGGCATGCGCCGGCGCGGCTACACGCCAGCATCGATCCGCAACTTCTGTGACCGCATCGGTGTCACCAAGGCCAACAGCGTGGTGGATGTGTCGATGCTGGAGCACAGTTTGCGCGAGGATCTGGACAATAGCTCGCCGCGAGCAATGTGTGTGCTGCGCCCCCTGAAAGTGGTGATCGAGACCTATCCCGCCGACAGCGATGAAACGCTGCGTCTGCCGCGTCATCCCAAGCAAGACATGGGCGAAAGGGTGATTCCCTTCGGGCGCGAACTCTACATCGACCGCCAGGACTTCGAGGAAAGCCCGCCGCCTGGCTTCAAACGCCTGGTCAGTGGTGGCGAGGTGCGCCTGCGCGGGGCCTATGTCATCAAGTGCGAACAGGTGCTGAAGGACGAGGCGGGCAATATCACCGAGTTGCGTTGCAGTCATGACCCTGACACCCTGGGCAAGAATCCAGAGGGCAGGAAGGTCAAGGGTGTGATTCACTGGGTGCCCGCCAAGACTTGCGTGGAGGCGCAAGTGCGTCTTTATGACCGTCTGTTCACCCACGAAAATCCCGATGGTGCCGAAGGCGATTACCGGGATCACATCAATCCCCAGTCACTGGTGATCCTGGAGGGCTGCAAGGCCGAACCTTCCCTGGCGGATAGCCGTCCCGAGGACAGGTTTCAGTTCGAGCGTGAAGGCTATTTCTGTGCTGACCGTCACGACAGCAGGCCCGGCAACCTGGTCTTCAACCTCACTGTCGGCTTGCGCGACAGCTGGGCCAAGGCCACCAAACCATGATGACATGACTGTAGGAGCCAGCAGGGCTGGCTCCTACAGTTTTTGTAAATGAACCTGCAGGTGATCAAGTGCTGAAAATACACAACACCCTGAGCAATACCAAGGAAGTCTTCAAGCCCATGGAGCCCGGCAAGGTGCGGATGTATGTATGTGGCCTGACCACCTATGACTACTGCCACATTGGTCACGCCCGCATGCTGGTGGCCTTCGATGTCATCGTCCGTTATCTGCGCGCAAGTGGTTACCAGGTGACTTATGTGCGCAACATCACCGACATCGACGACAAGATCATCCGCCGCGCCAATGAAAATGGCGAAGCCTTTGATGCCCTGACCGCGCGCTTCATTGCCGCCACCCATGAAGACGAGCGTGCCCTCGGCGTGCTGGCGCCGGACATCGAGCCCAGAGCCACCGCCCATATCGATGAAATCATCGCTATGGTGCAAGCGCTCATCGCCAAGGACTATGCCTACGCCGCCGACAATGGCGATGTCTACTATGCAGTCTCGCGTTTCCCTGGTTATGCCCGGCTGTCGCGCAAGAATCCCGAAGAACTGCTGGCCGGCGCCCGTGTTGAAGTGGGCGAGGCCAAGCATGACCCCCGCGACTTCGTGCTCTGGAAGACTTCCAAGCCGGGCGAGCCGGGATGGGATTCGCCCTGGGGCAGGGGGCGGCCCGGTTGGCATATCGAGTGCTCCGCCATGTCCACCACCTGCCTGGGACACAGTTTCGACATCCATGGCGGCGGCAGCGATCTGATCTTTCCGCACCATGACAACGAGATTGCCCAGTCCGAGGCCGCCACCGGCCATCACTATGTGAATTACTGGATGCACAACGGACCGGTGCGGGTGGACAATGAAAAAATGTCCAAATCCCTGGGCAACTTTTTCACGGTGCGCGAGGTGTTGAAACAGTATCCGGCCGAGGTCATACGTTACTTCCTGGTGGCCAGCCATTACCGCAGCTTCATCAATTACTCCGAGGAAAACCTGCAAATCGCCCAGGCTGCCCTGGAGCGTTTCTATCACGCGCTCAAGGGGCTGGACCTGGAAGCAGCGTCAGTGGCGCCGGATACCGAGTTCGAAGCCCGCTTCCGCGCCGCCATGGACGATGACTTCAATACCGCGGAAGCGGTAGGGGTGTTGTTTGAACTGGCCAGGGAGTGCAACCGCCTGCGTCAGGAAGCTCCCACACAGGCCAGGGCCCACGCGGCATTGCTGAAGCACCTGGGTGGCATCCTCGGCATCCTGCAATCCTCCCCCGAGACCTTTCTGCGGGCGGGTGACGCCAGCGTCGACGCGGCCCGGGTGGACGCCCTGATTGCGCAACGCAACCAGGCCAGGGCCGACCGCGACTGGGCCTTGGCCGACCGTATCCGCGATGAACTCAAGTCCATGCATGTGGTGCTGGAGGATTCCCGCGACGGCGCCACCACCTGGCGCGTGGAAAAGCCGTAAACCCATTGATTCCAGGGTGGTCGCCATCATCAGGCTAGGTGATGCGAGGGCCCTGAAAACGGGGATATTTTGATTGACTGGCACAGGCCCCATGAGTATCATGCCGACCTCTTCGCACATGAAGGCTTGTTCGGGGTATAGCGCAGTCTGGTAGCGCGCCTGCTTTGGGTGCAGGATGTCGGGAGTTCAAATCTCTCTACCCCGACCATTTCCACCAGCGTAGGACTTGT
>JBJHAY010000049.1:0-13934 GCA_050485205.1 Gammaproteobacteria bacterium | reverse complement strand
TGAGAATGAAGTAGAAGGTGGTGATGTGAAGGAAATAAGCCGCCGTCATGATGATGGTGATAGCGATCAGGCCAGGCGAAAAGATATCGCCCACGGACTTTTTGCGGTCCTCGTCAGAAACCACTGGCAGGGCGTTCACGGTCATGTGGCCCATGCGCTTGAAGATGCTGTTGATCTGATCCAGGGCTCCCGCGGGTTGCTTGCGGGTCAGCCATTGCACCGATTCCGGCACCATGAAGTAGACCACTGGCAACAGCGAGCCGGTGACGATGGCACCGAAATAGAAGACTGAGCGCCAGGTGTAGCTGTCGAGGAGACTGGAGGCGATCATGCCACCAAACACACCACCGAGGGGATAACCAATCACCATCAGGGAAATACAGAGAGCGCGACGCTTGGCATTGGCGAACTCGGCGGTGACCGCGTTGGTGCAGGCCAGCATGCCACCGATACCGAGGCCGGTGAATACACGCCAGAACGACAAGGTGACAGTACTACTGGTGGAGGGCACCATGAACATACCCAGGGTCATGACAGTGAGACAACCCAGCAGAGTCTTGCGGCGTCCAATCTTGTCGGCAACACCCCCCAGCAACACCGAGCCGATGGCCATGCCAATCAACTCCATTGACAGCACCACTCCCAGTTCCGCCTGGCTGATGCCCCACTCCGCCGCGATGCCGGGGGAAGCGAAGCTGATGGAAAGTACGTCAAAACCATCCAGGGCGTTGAGAAACACTGTGATGGCCACCACCAGCACCTGCCAGGAGCTCATGGGGGCGTTGTTCATTATCTCGCGAGGGTCGTTGGTGTTGGTCGTCATGATGAGCGCTTTCCCCTGATGATCCTATTCTGTTTTATAACTGTGTTTATTCACGCCGGAAGACCAGCCTGACTGGCATGCTTGGTGTGTTCGGCACGAAAGGATAAATCACCTGCCCCCCAATGACAACGTTCTTGCGTGGATGGACGCCAGAAACCCGGCAACTATCCTTGGATGCCTGCTTTTCGCACACGGCACAAACACGCACAGCTTGCGCTGGATCAACCTGATGACCTCGGGTGGTCAGGGAAGCTGCGTCAAACCAGCAGGTTCGGTAGATTGTTACGGAGGGCTCCCCTATAATCCAAGACATCGACTACGCCAGTCACGACTGCCCACAGTGCGTTGCAGGCCCAACAGTAATTAAGATCGAGGCACCATGAACAAGCCCTTCAGTTACTCCCAAGGCTCCATTCCACGCCGCAAATTTTTGCTGACAGCCATGTTGACGGGCTTGGGCGCTGGCATGCCGCCGCTGCAGGCTCAGACTTCCACACCCAACGCCACGCAATTGGCGGACGACCTATGGCTGATCTCCGGTGTCGGCGCCAACGTATTGCTCAAGAAAGCCGCCGCTGGTGCTGTGCTGGTGGACGGTGGATTGCAAAGCCATGCCGAGGACTTGTTGGCGTTGATCACCAACCTTGCAGGAAGTGACCAAATCCCCCTCTTGTTCAATACCCATTGGCACCCTGAGCAAACCGGCCTGAACCAGCACGTGGGCCAGGCTGGTGGGCGTATCTTCGCCCATGCCAATACCCGCCAATGGCTGGGAGCCCGGATTGAACGTCCCTGGGAAGATCATGCGCACGAAGCCCTGCCGGCTCAAGCCAGGCCCAACGAAAGCTTTCATCACTATGGGGACATGGAGGTGGCAGGTACTGCTGTTACCTATGGCTACATGCGCCAGGCCCATACCGATGGAGACATGTACGTCTACTTCCCGGAGGAAAACGTACTCCATGCAGGCGGCGTGGTGGCCAGTGATGGCTGGCCCCTGGTGGACTGGTGGACCGGCGGCTACATCGGCGGCCTGCCCCAGGCCTGTGAGACCCTGCTGGAAGTTTGCAACGAAGGCACCATTATCGTTCCCGCCAGCGGACCGGTGATGAGCCGGGCGGAACTGCAGGAAATCCACGAGATTTACAGCACGGTTCACGACAGGGTCCGACGCATGTTCATGGCAGCCAATACCGTGGAGGAGAGCATCGCCGAAAAACCAGCGGCGGAATTCGAGGCCTGGTTGGGCAACGCGGACTTTTTCATCCGCCTGGCCCATCAGAGCCTGATTCCCCACATTACCCCTGATGCCTGAGGCGGAAAAATATTCTCCAGGCGTCAATTTTTCTTTCACAATTCATGTCTAACATCTTGCTGTAAATGGAAAAAGTCAAATTGAACGCGAAATCGAAGGCCAAATCGAAGGTGGCATACGAAATGATCAGGAAAACCGCGTACAAAGCCCTGACCGGCGCAGTTGCCTCGGCTACCTTGCTGGTGACAGGCATGCATTCCGGCCTTGCCGCCGATCACGGTCGCGAGTTCGCCGCCTTGGCTGATGCCGACCAGTGGCAATTCCTGGATCAATACTGCACCCAGTGTCACAACTTCGACGATTACTCCGGCGGCCTGGACCTCACCACCATCTTCATTGAGGAGGTCCCGGACGAAGCCGACACCTTCGAAAACGTCATCCGCAAGCTGCGCTCACGGATGATGCCCCCTCCCGGCCAGACCAAGCCCAGCGAGGAAAATACCGACCGCTTCGTAGCCTGGCTCGAATCTTATCTGGACGAAGCCGCCGAGCAGCATTACGAACCCCATGGCAAGCCCATCCACCGCCTGAACCGCAAGGAATACGCTAATGCGATCCGGGATCTGCTGGGGCTCGACATCAATCCCGCCGAGATGCTGCCGGAAGACAGCACCAGTGATGGTTTCGACAACATTGCCGAGGCGCTTCAGGTATCTCCCGTCTTCATCGATCAGTATGTAAGCGCGGCCCGTGAGATCGTGGAGCAGGCCGTGGGCCAGAAAAACCCTGGCGCCGGCAGTGTGCTCTACCGCCCCTCCGAGCCCGCCCCGGTGCGTGCCATGGGCGGCGGTTCCCAGCAATTCCATATCGAAGGCGCCCCCCTGGGCACCCGCGGCGGCATGGTGATCGAACACTGGTTCCCCGCCGACGGCGAATACGAAATCAACGTGGGAGACTTCAACCTCTCGGCCTGGATGTACTACATCGAGTTCGAAAACACCATGGTGGTGACCGTGGACGGTGAAAAGGTCTATGAAACCGTCATCGGCGGCGACAAGGACCGCCATGCCCTCGACCGCGATCAGGGCGCCCCCATGGATGACATCAATGGCCGCACCAAGAATATCCGCTTCACCACCAGCGCCGGCCCCCGCAAGGTAGGCGTCAACTTTGTGCGCCGCTCCTTTGCGGAGTCCGACAACGCCCTGCAACATTTCGTGCCTGGGGCTCTGCAGGAACGCATCATCAATATCCCCTCGGTGGAAATCCGTGGCCCCTTCAACCCCGCCGGACTGAGCACCACCCCAACCCGGGAAAGGATTTTCAGTTGCTACCCCGCCACCACGGCCGAGGAGCGCGCCTGTGCCGAGTCCATCATCACTGAATTCGCCACCAAGGCTTACCGGCGCCCCCTCACCGAGGAGGATACCGCACCTCTCTATGCGTTTTATGCCGCTGGCCGCGAGCGCGGTGACTTCGAGGAAGGAATCAGGCTTGCCCTCACCCGCACCCTGGCCAGCCCACACTTCCTGTTCCGCGCCGAATTGCCACCAGAAGGCGCGCAGCCTGGTGTCTATGCCCTTAGCAGTCTGGAAATGGCCTCGCGCCTGTCCTTCTTCCTCTGGAGCAGTCTGCCCGATCAGGAACTATTGTCTCTGGCCATGGCCGACAGACTTCAGGAACCCGAGATACTGCAAGCCCAGGTCCGCCGCATGCTGGCAGACCCCAAGTCGGTGACCCTGGCCTCCAACTTTGCCTTCCAGTGGCTGGGACTGGGCAAGCTGGAAGAAATCAGCCCGGACCCGGAAATCTTCCCCTACGCCTCCGATGCCGGCGACCTGCGTCCGGATTTCACCAAGGAACTGGAACTGTTCGTGGACAGCATCTTCCGCGAAGACCAGAGCATCCTGCGCCTGCTGGATGCCGACCACACCTATCTGAATGAAAGGCTGGCGCTGCACTACGGCATTCACGATGTCAAAGGTACCCGCTTCCGCCGTGTCACCCTTGAAGACCCACGCCGCTTCGGCGTGCTGGGCAAGGGCGGCGTACTGATGGCTTCCTCCTACCCCAACCGCACCTCACCGGTGATCCGTGGCGCCTGGGTACTGGAAACCCTGATGGGCACACCGCCGCCGATCCCGCCACCCGATGTGGAGGATCTGGCCGAGAACGAAGCCGGGCAGCCTGCCAGCACGGTACGTGAGCGCCTGGAGCAACACCGGCAGAATCCAACCTGCAACTCCTGTCACGCGGTCATGGACCCCCTTGGCTTCGCCCTGGATAACTTCGATGCGGTCGGCCGCTGGCGTGACCGTGACCGCTATACCGGCACCACAGTGGACGCCTCGGGCCTGCTGCCCAACGGCAAAGTGGTGGAAGGCCCCGAGGATTTGCGGCTTGCACTGCTGGAACGACCTGATATGCTGGCCATGTCGCTGACCGAAAAGTTACTGACCTACGCCCTGGGCCGCAACGTGGAAGCCCACGACATGCCCATCGTCAGGGCCATTGTCAGGGAGAGCGCCAAGGATGATTACCGCTTCTCCAGCCTGGTCTTGAATATTGTCAATTCACCGGCATTCAAAACCAAGAAGGTCACGGATCTGACCAGTCTGGACAACAGCGCCGACGTGGCACAGACCCACTGATTTGCGGAGGAGATCGAGATGTATATCACCAAGAAGCAACTATCACGCAGGACCTTGCTGCGCGGCGTTGGTGCCGGCGTGGCCTTGCCCTTGCTGGATGCCATGATTCCGGCCGCAACCGCGCTCGCGAACACAGCCGCCAAGCCCCAGGCACGCATGGGATTCATTTTCTTCCCCCATGGCGCAGTCATGGATCGCTGGACCCCGGCTGAAACCGGCTCATCCTTCACCGTGCCGGAGATTCTGGCGCCGGTGGCCAAATTCCAAGACAAGATGACCATCGTCTCGGGCTTGCGCAACAAGCCCGCGGAAAGTCCCGATCCCCATGGTATCGTGGCCGGCACCTGGTTGCGTTGCGTGGCTCCCAACGATGTCAGCGACCCCAGCAAGGGCATTACCGCCGACCAGGTCGCCGCCCGCTACATTGCCGGCGAAACCACCTTCCCGTCAATCGAGGTGGGCACCCCCACTGGCGGCCCCTGCTCGCCCGGCTTTTCCTGTGACTTCGGCAGTGCACTCTCCTTCCGCACGCCCAACCAGTCCCTGCCCATCGAGAACAACCCGCGCAAGCTGTTTTTCCGCTTGTTCGGCCAGGGCAACAACGCCACGGAACGCGCCGCCATCATGGATGAAACCGGCAGTCTGCTGGATTCCATCATGGACGACGCCAAGAGCCTGCAAAAACGCCTGGGCGCCAATGACCGTGAAATCGTCGGCAACTACCTGGACTCCGTGCGTCAGGTGGAAGAACGCATACAGCGCATGAAAACCCAGGACATGAGCCACGTGGACATCCCTGGCGCCCCGGTGGGAGTTCCCACCGACTTCGACGAGCATCTGAAAATGATGTTCGACCTCATTGCCCTGGCCTATCAGGTTAACCTCACCAATGTCGCCAGCTTCATGATGGAGAAAGAGGTGAGCATGCGGACCTATCCCAACCTGGGTGTGTCCGAGGCCTTCCACCCCCTCTCACATCACGGCGACAACCCCGAGAAAATGGCGCGTCTGGCTCGTGTCCAGACCTACCATACCCAGGTGTTCAGCTACTTCCTGGAGAAACTCGACTCCATGCAGGAAGGCGAAGGTTCGGTGCTGGATAACTCCATCATCCTGTTCGGCTCCAACATGAGCAACAGCGACAAGCACAACCAGGACCCCCTGCCCAATGCCATCTTCGGTCTGGGTGGCGGTACCATCAAGGGTGGCCAGCACGTCAAATATGCTCAGGATACTCCCCATGCCAACCTGCTGTTGACCTTGATGCAGCGCGCCGGCATTCCAGAAGAATCCTTCGGCGACAGCACCGGCGTGCTGTCGGAAGTCTGAGACTGGTTGCGGAGACAAGGGCATGAGCAAACTCGGCAGCCTGATCGCGGGCGTGGTGTTGACTGTCAATGCGGGCCTGGCGCTGGCCAATGGCCCCTTGCCGGAACTGGTGGCGGCTGGCAAGCGTGACCAGGCCCTGGCCTTGATTGCCGAAGGCGCGGACGTCAACGCGCTGCGCGCCGATAACACCAGCGCCCTGCTCTATGCCCTGCATCAAGGCGACCTGGAGCTTTCCCGGGCCTTGGTGGAGGCTGGTGCCAATGTCAACCAGCGCAATGCCTATGGCGCCACCACCCTGGGCGAGGCCGCCCAGGCTCCT
The DNA here is from genome assembly GCA_050485205.1 of Gammaproteobacteria bacterium. Taxonomy (GTDB): domain Bacteria; phylum Pseudomonadota; class Gammaproteobacteria; order Pseudomonadales; family Pseudohongiellaceae; genus JAVVEZ01. The sequence goes on along the minus strand of JBJHAY010000049.1, from coordinate 7,557 downwards.
GCCGATGTAGTGCCTCTGCTCAAATTGTTGCTGGAACATGGCGCCGATCCCGACCTTCCCAATCTTGAAGGGGAAACCGCGCTGATGATTGCCGCCCGCGCCGGCAATCTGGAAGCCGCGGAGTTGCTGCTGTCCCACGGCGCCAACATCCATGCCAAGGAACAGTGGGGTGGCCAGACCGCCATCATGTGGGCAGCGGCACAAAGCCAGCCTGCCATGCTGAAATTGTTGATCGCCCATGGCGCCAACATCAACGAACACGGCTTTGCCCGTCACTGGGACCGCACCATCCTCAACGAACCCCGTCCCAAGGACATGAACAAGGGTGGCCTCAATCCCATCCTCTACGCGGCGCGCCAGGGCTGTATCGACTGCATCAAGGTACTGGCCGAGGCCGGCGCCAATCTGGACGCCTACAATCCCGACCGTATCAGCGCCCTCAATCTGGCACTGATCAACATGCACTTCGACGCCGCGGCAGTGCTGATCGAGGTGGGCGCCGACATCAATCACTGGGACTTGTTCGGGCGCGCACCGCTTTACAATGCCATCGATCTGCACACCCTTCCCACTGGCGGCCGTACCGACATTCCTTCCGAGGATGTATTGAGTGGCTATGATGTGGCCAAACTGCTGCTGGAACGTGGCGCGGACCCCAACATGCAGCTGAAACTGCGCCCCCCCTACCGCAATGCGGTTTTCGACCGTGGCTCGGACAACCCCCTTGCCAACGGCGCCACGCCCCTCATGCGCGCCGCCCGCGCCGCCGACAACGAATCAGTCAAACTGCTGCTGTCCCATGGCGCCCTGGTTGATCTTCCCAATGCCAATGGCCTTACTCCACTGCTGGTGGTGGCGGGCGTGGAATGGGCATCCGAACCCACCCGCGGACGCTACAAGACCGAGGAAGCCAGCATCGAAACCATCAGTCTGTTGCTGGAAGCCGGCGCCGACATCAATGCCAGCAGCGGCGATCCTGCCCGCCGCAGGAATGCGGAAACCCCCGCTGGCAGAAATGAAGGCCAAACCGCTCTCCATGGCGCCGCGCGCCAGGGCTGGCTGAAAATTGCCCAGTTCCTGATTGACAGCGGCATCCAGCAGGAAGTGCCCGATGCCAGTGGTCGCACCCCCTTTGACCTGGCCATGGGACGTTTCCCCGCCGGCTTTCTGCAGGCAGCCCCCGAACCCATGTTGCCAATGGCCAGGCTGTTGCAGCAAAACTGTGAGAATACCGCAGGCTGCGCAGTGAAGGATCCAGTGGACTTCACCCGCTGATCCCAGATCTTGCACGATCGATCCAAAGATTCTGGCATGCCGAGTCTGACTTGTTGACTCACATGGGTCAGTGACATACCATCCACGTATCACACTTTACTCGTCACTGATCTCCCCCGGAGGCCAGCATGGACTCACCCTCTCTTGCCAGAAGACTGTTCTGCGCTTCCTTGCTGTTAATGGCAGCTCCCCTCTCACCAGCCCAGGAGGGTCATCCCATGAGTGGTGTATGGGTTGGCGACTGGGGTCTGGATGGACAACAACGCAACCGCGTTGTCATCGTCCTGGATTGGGCGGGCTCAACACTTTCCGGCACCATCAACCCAGGCCCCGAGGCAATAGCTCTGAAACAGGCTGTAGCCGATCCCACTGATTGGAGCGTGCGCCTGGAAGCCGACACCGTCAACGGCCAAGGCCAACAGATAAGCTGGATCATCGAAGGCAAAATCGACGACCTGGGCACCTATAACAGAACTATTGAAGGCACCTGGCTGGAAAGCAACCAAGCTGGAACGTTCAGCATTACACGGCAATAAAGACACGATAGTAATCGACTGATCTGTATATAAGGCCCTGCCGGGTCAACGCAAGCAACAACAAAGAATAACAACCAGTAGTCATCGCACAACACGTGCATACCAAGCGCCGCCAATAGCGCACGTGACCGAGGGGGTAGATCTGATGTTCGTCGGCCATAAAGTTCGCTTGCCGCGCCGCCTTGCCTTGGCGCTTGCATTGACCAGCGCAGTGGGCGCTGCGTTCGCCCATCACGTTCCCGCCGCCAAATTCGACCCAGCTCAAGCCATCGAGTTGCGCGGCAGTGTCACCAAGATCGACTGGCTCAACCCCCATGTGCATATCTTCTTCGATGTCGAGACCGATGGCACCACTTCAAGTTGGGCGGTTGAGTTGGAAAGCACGGTGGATATCAAGCGCAATGGCTGGCACGCCGACACACTCAAGTCCGGGGATGCCATCATCGTCCAGGGCATGGCCGCCCGCGATGGCAGCCGTCAGGTTTGGGGGGATTCAGTCATCGTTGCCGGCAGTGGCCAGCGAGTCTTTACGGTAGAACCGGGGCAAGCGCCCCAGTATGCGGATGCTGCCTCCGCCACCCCACGCTGGCCCGATGGCACGCCGCGCCTGGGGCCTCCCGAAGGCAAACGCGGGGGCTACTGGGACTTTCCCAGCAAGTACAGCCTGATGGAAGATGGTGTCTCCGTGACGATGGATCGGCACGGCCTATTGGCCAATATGGAAGATGCCGCCAGCGTTGCCCCATTCCAGCAATGGGCACTTGATCTCTACAAATACCGGCAGCAGAACTTCCTCAAGGATGACCCGATGTTTCTCGACTGTAAGACCCAGGCAGGACCGCGCATTTTCCAGCGTCCCTATGGCGTCGTCATGCTGGAGGAATACGCCCACCAGCGCATCCGCAATTTCTGGGGCGGCGGTAACCAGAACTGGCGCACCATTTTTCTGGATGGACGCGAGCAGACTGGCCTGCCCAACGGCACCGCCGAAGATCCTCTCTACTGGGGACATGCAGTGGGTCAGTGGGAAGGCGATACCCTGGTCATCGATACCATTGGCTTCAACGACAGTTTCTGGTTCTCCAACGGTGGCCTGCCGCATACACCGCAGTTGCACTTGATCGAACGATTCTCACGCCCCAACCTCGGCACCCTGCACTACTCGGTGACCATTGACGACCCTGGTGCCTATACCCGGCCTTGGACTGCCAGTTGGGACCTGGTGTGGGTACCCGATGCCGAGCTGCCAAGCTATTACTGTCAGGACAACAGACCTTGACGCAGGGAGCATAAACTCATGACTCAGGTCATGAATGAAACGAAGTAGTGACGAAGACTGCAATCACCGATGGAGGACTTGCAATGAAACGCTACATGACCATGGCCCTACTGATATTGAGCACTGGCGCTTTCCTGGCCGCGGTTGTTCCGGCCCAGGCCCATCACTCATTCGCCGCCGAGTTTGATGCCAACAAGCCGATCACCATCCGTGGCAATGTCACCCGCATCGCCTGGACCAATCCCCATGTATGGATCTACCTGAACGTCATGGACGAGGCAAGTGGAGAGGTGGTGAACTGGGCCTTTGAGATGGGCGCCCCACACCAGGTGCGTAACCGCGGCTGGGACCGCGATACCCTCAAAACCGGCGATGAAATCATCGTGGAAGGCTCCCTGGCACGGGACGGCAGCCCAAGAATGAATGCCCGCACCGTGACCTGGGCCGCCACCGGGGAAAGCCTGGGCGCGGCTTCCAGTCAAAACGAAGGACGCTGAGCGGTACCGCCCCCCAACCACAGGAGCAATCACGATGCACGCACGAGTTTCCCATACCTTGCGGATACTGGGTACAGCGCTTGTCACTGCCTTGTTGGCACAGGGAGTGGCGGCGCAGGATCGCGCCGCCAACAGTGACCGCCCAATTCCGCGCTTGCCCAATGGCTGGGTCAGTTTCGAGGCGCCGCCGGGTGAAATGGGGGTCTGGAACCGCGGTGACTACCGTGCCATCGTGCCGGAAACCCCGGAACAAACCGCCCTGCGCGACAACTTTGGGGGCGGCAGCAACCCCTTCGATCTGAAGCCCCTGTTCAGCCAGGTGCCATTCCAGCCCTGGGCCAGGGAACTCTTCCTCTGGCGGCAAGTGCATGAAATCGAGCCCTACGGCCGGTGCAAGCCTGCAGGCGGCCTGCGCAACATGTCGATTCCCTATGGAACCGACATCGTGCAAGTCCCCGAGCAGGACCGCATCTACATCTTCCATACCGGTGGCTCCCATAGCTTTCGCACCATCTACATGGATGGGCGCGAGCACCCCGCAGACCTGGACCCCAGCTACGCCGGTCACTCCGTGGGGCACTGGGAGGGCGATACCCTGGTAATCGACACCGTCGGTTTCAACGAACGCGGCTGGATTGATGCGCGTGGCGCGCCAACCACGAAAGAGTTGCATCTGACAGAGCGACTGACGCGGATCGACTTCAATCAGGTGGTGTATGAAATGATTGTCAACGACCCAGGAGCCTACACCGCTCCCTGGAAAACCGGCATGGTGATGAACTGGACGCCAAATGCGGAGACTTTCCAGTTCCTCTGCCAGGACGGCAACCTGGCGGATGAACTGATGGTTGGTGGCGGCAGTTCCGGCGTGGACCGCACCAGCCCAATCGTGCCCTGAGCAGCGGAGAAAGCCATGCGTCTGATAGTGACAGTATCTTCCTTGTTGTTAGTCCTGCTGTCAGGCACAAGTGCCGCCCAGCAAGGGCATCCCCTGGCTGGGATCTGGCTCGGTGCCTGGACTCCAGCCGATGGCAGCCGCCAAAACCTGGTCTTGGAGCTGTACTGGCACGACACCACCCTCAGCGGCAATATCAATCCGGGGTTTCCAGACGCGGCAACCATCACCCGTGGTGAATTGAATTCCACTGACTGGACCGTGCGACTTGAGGCTGAAAGCAAGAACGCAGCAGGCGAGACCGTGCAAGTAGTGGTAGAAGGCCAGATAGAAAACCTGGGCTCTCCCAACCGCAACCTGGTCGGCACCTGGCAGAGGGGTGGCAATACTGGCATATTTCAATTACAGCGGGAATGAATCTCAGCAGGGAGGCACAAGAGGCTTCGGCGATGCGGCCAGCGCCCAGTAGCAACATTAGGCTTAAGCCACGTCTTCCTTGTCATTCTGTTCGGCGCTGTCCTTTTCCAATCGACTCTTCAAGTCGATGACATTGCTGCGGTCCTTGCTCATCTCCTCACCCCATTTGACAATCCTGATGCTGCCATCCTTGTCCTCAACCAGGGCACTGCAACTTTCCACCCAGTCTCCGCAATTGTAGTAATTGATGCCATCAATACTCTTCTTCTCCGCATGATGGATGTGGCCGCAAACGACACCGTCCACGCCACGCTTGCGGGCCTCCTTGGCGACAGTGTGCTCAAATTCAAAAATAAAGTTGACGGCTTTTTTCACCTTGTGCTTCACCGCCTGGGACAAGGACCAGTAAGGAAGGTGAAAGACCTTGCGAACGGCATTGAACCAGTGATTCGACCACAGGAGAAAGTTGTACCCCATGTCGCCGGCAAAGGCCACCCAGCGGTGGTGGCGGGTTACCCCATCATAGGCATCGCCGTGGGTAATCCACAACAATTCGCCACTGCCAGTGCGGTAGCGGGCTTCATCCAGAACCTGGACATTACCCATGACGAACAGATGCTCGGCAATGTACTCCCTCAGGAATTCATCGTGGTTGCCAGGGATATAAAATACCTTGGTGCCTTCTTTCTCGGATTTTCTCAGAATTTGCCTGACCACCCTGTTGTGTTCGGAAGGCCAGTACCACTTGTTGGTGGAAATTCTCCAACCGTCGATGATATCTCCCACCAGAAACAGATATCGACAACGATGGGATTTGAGAAAGGAATTAAGCTCTGCCGCCTTACAGCCGCGGGTGCCAAGGTGGACATCGGATATCCAGATGGCACGATGGTATCGCTTTTCCATAGACCATTACCTGCCAGGAGTTTGGGCTATGGTAATCGGCTTCTATGAACGCTTGATAAAGAATGACCTCGAAGGCATCAAATACTGGCCCGTTCCACCTTGGGGAACACGACCTTCTGCCCAATCTGAATCCGCGCTGAGTTGACATCGGGATTGTATTGCCGGAACAACCACATGGGCACTGAACGTTGTCTGACCAAGGTAGCAAGCAAGTCGCTGCGCTTGATACTGTATTCCTCAGTACCCTGTATGCGCCACTGGTCGAAATAGCGGGCTTGCATATCCCGGTGATATTCACGCCGCTTGCGTTCGAAGGTGGCGGCATCCACCTTGGAGAAATCCAGCTTGATGCGGGAACCACTGATGACATGTTGCCCGCCCATGTTGTTGAGACGCCTCAGGTTGGCACTGCTGACTTCCAGCCAGTCAGCGTAATGGCCGAGGGTTTCAGCTTCCTGGATTTCTATACTGCCGTCGGAACCTCTGACGCTGTAATCCGTGGGATCCACTGACAAATCCACCAGCAGTTGGGCCTCCGCCTCCTGCTCCAGCATATCCTGGTTCACCTCCAGGGCAACTTCATTCGCCATGCTCAATTGCGCCAGGAACACCGTTTGATTTTCACCCGTGCCTACCCAATCGGCCCCCAGAGTCTGGATATCCTCAAGTTCCAAAACCTCGTCCACGTTGCCCAGCATCGCGAGCACCGCCGTCGCGGTCTGCAGCGGAGCCGGTTCGGCATCCTGCTGTTGTTCCGCGACCAAGGTCAGGGTTTGGCCAGGATAGATACGATTTCGATCCCGCAGCCCATTGAGCGCCAACAATTGATCCTCGGGAACGCGGAAGCGGTTGGAAATCACTGAAAGCGTATCGCCACTGACCACTACGTACTTGCCATCGGTTGGTAAATTGCGTGGCTGCGACGTGCTTGGGCGGGCAGCCACAGTGCTTGGCGCGGGCGCGGCACGGGCCGCGGCCACCTGTTGCAAGGCTTGATTGGCCTCGGCGGCGCCTGGCAACAGCAAGGTCTGCCCTACCCTGATGGTGTGGCGGTCACGCAGTTGATTGATGGCAACCAGTTCATTGATGCTGGTGTTGAAGCGGCGGGCGATGACGGAAAGGCTGTCGCCTCTCTGCACCTCATAGGTGGCATCAGGAATCTGGGCGGTGAAGCGTTGACTGCCAGGAATCGAGGCGATCACGCTGGCAATGTCACCACTGAAGGAGCTACGGTCGATTTTCAGTTTATAACCACGGGGGATACGCTTGGTGCCGGCCCATACCGCCGGCTGCAGAGCCGGATTGTCGCGCTGCAATTCTCCCATGCTGACACCAAGGGCATGAGCCACCACAGCGGCATCGACAAACTCCTTCAACTCGATGCGGGCAAAGTCCGGCGCGCGCTCAAATCTGACGGGGCCAAAAAACTCCCGTGCCCTGCGCTCCACCTCCAGCACCGCCAAAAACTGTGGATAGAAATTACGGGAAGCGAAACCAAAGCGCGGCCCTTTGTAGTCCGAGATGATCTTGCCGATGTCAGTGGTCTTCATCTCGTCCACCGCCCGCGCCATGCCATTGGAACCATGGTTGTAGGCAGTCAGTGCAAGCGGCCAGGTACCCAGGGCCTTGTAGTTATATTCAAGAAGACTCATGGCGCCATAGGTGGATTCATAGGGGTCGAGCCGCTCATCCACCACATAGTCCACCTGCATGAAACGGATGGCGGTGGTTTTCATGAACTGCCACATGCCG